>NZ_JAUSUL010000003.1:300000-547417 GCF_030814015.1 Amorphus orientalis | reverse complement strand
GAGCGGATGCCGATGACCATGGCGATGGCGACGCCGATCAGCAGGCTGAGAACGGTGGCGAAAATCACCACGGTGCTGATCCGGTTGGCGAAGGCGGACGCACGCGAACGGGCCTCCTGAACCGTGTTCTGCACTTCGGTTGTGTAGGCATCCACGGTCGCCTGGAGCGCCTTGCGGTTCGCCCGGTTGGCATCGGTGTTGCCCTGGGCGTTGGCCGCCGGGCCGCCCTCTTCGACGGCCAGACGGGCCGTTTCGGAACGGAATTCACGGAAGCCCTGCAGGTCGGCGACCATGGCGTCGAACATGGCGCGCTCGCTCGGCGGCACCAGCGGCGCGAGGTCGGCGACGTCCTTATCGAGCTCGTCCAGGAAATTCATGATACCGGCGGCAAACCGCTCGGCGCGCTCCGGCGTCGTGGACATGTAAGTGCCGCGCGCGTCCATCACGACGGCGGTGATGTGCCGGTTGATCCGCTCCAGCAGGTAGGCGCGCTGGGACGCCGCATCGAGGCGTTCCGCAGCGGCATCGAGACGGTTGACGGAGTAGTAGGCGATGCCGCCAAGAGTGACCGTCGCAAGGCCGAGTACGGCGACGATGGCGGAGATTTTTCCGATGATTTTCATGTTGTTGCTCGGTTCTGTTCTTCGTTGGTTACGGGATCACGCTGCGCGGACGCGCTCGATGAAGGCATCGACCTGCGTGCGCAGGTTTCCGGCCTGACGGGAGAGGTCAGAGGCGGCGTGGACGATTTCGGTCGACACGCGACCGGTGTCGTTGGCCGCCGTCGAGACGGAGACGATGTTGCTGGAAACCTCCTGCGTGCCCTGGGCGGCCTGCTGCGCGTTCTGGGCGATCTCGCTGGTGGCGGCTCCCTGCTCTTCCACCGAGGACGCGATTGACGACGAGACCTCGTCGATCTCCTTGATGGTGCCGGCGATGTCACCGATTGCGCGCACGACCTCCTCCGTCGCCGACTGGACGTCGGCGATCTGGGCGGTGATCTCGCCGGTGGCCTTGGAGGTCTGCTCGGCCAGCGTCTTCACTTCCATGGCTACGACCGCGAAGCCCTTGCCGGCCTCGCCGGCGCGAGCCGCCTCGATGGTGGCGTTGAGGGCGAGCAGGTTGGTCTGGGCGGCGATGTCGGTGATCAGCTGGACCACCTTGCCGATCCGCTCGGCCGAGGCCGCCAGTCCGCGCACCAGCCTGGCGGTTCCTTCCGCCTGATCGCTGGCGTTGCCGGAGATGGTGGCCGCCTGGGCGACCTGGGACGAGATCTCGCGGACGGACGCGGCGAGCTCCTCCGCGGCCGAGGCGACCGTCTGCACGTTGGTCGCCGCCTGTTCCGATGCCGCGGCCACGACCGTCGACTGCTGCAGGGTCTGGTCGGCCGAGGCGCTCATCGTGGACGCGCTCTGCTCCAACTGGACCACGGCGGCGGAAACGGAGCGGACGACGCCGGAAACCTCGGCATCGAACGCATCGGCCAGCGCGTGCATGGCGGCGCGCTTTTCCGCTTCCGCGCGCTCTTTCTGTGTTGCGTGATCGGCCCGCAGATTCTCTGCCTCCTGCAGGGAGACGAGCAGCTTGTCGGTGGCGTTCCAGATGGCGCCGATCTCGTCCTTGGGCCGGTGCCGGTCGGTCTCGACCGACAGGTTGCCTTCCGAGATCAGGCCGAGCGAGCGGGTCAGCCGCTGCAGCGGCCGGCTCAGCCGGTAGGTGCCGATCCAGACCGCAAGGGCCACGCCGACGGCAAGGGCGGCGCCGATGACGACGGTGAGGAAGAGCTCCATCCGGATCTGAAAGGTCTCGAGGTCCGCGCGTTCGGCGAGGATCTCTTCCTCGATGCGGTCCTCCGCCGCATGCAGGGCGCTCATGACCGACTGTTCGGCGGCCTTCGCCTGTGGCGCGTTGGCGAGTTCGTGGGCCGCCTGGGGCGTGCCGGCCCGGGCCGTGGCGATCACATTGCGCTGAACGGCCTCGAAGGCCAGAAGCGCCTCTTTCAGACGTTCCGTAACACCGGGGTCGCGGTTGACCGAACGGGTTTCGAATTCCTCGAACGCGGTATCGATGTGGGCAAGCCAGGTGGTCGCTTCTTCCGCCAGGTCGCGGGCTTCGGCCGGGCTCGCCAACGCGTAGGCCCCCATGCCTTCCTTGACCAGGCCGGTGACGTATTTGTCGACCCGCTCGATGTCGAATGCGCGGACGTTGTCGTTTCTGATGATCTCGTTGGCGTGCATCGTCGCGGAGACGCCATAAAGGCCTGTCCCGCAGGCAGACACGGTGGTGAGGCCCAGCACCGCTACGATGGAGTAGATTTTGCCGCTTATCTTCATGGGAGAGTCTCAGAGCAAGGGGGGTGGCGTGTATATGAAAGGTTGTGTCCTTTCGCATAACTCTACCAAATGAGGCTCTCGTCGAGCTTGCATAAACCGGAGTCCGGAAAGCCAGAACGGGCGCCCGTAGGGACGCCCGTCGCTTTGCTCAGAGCCAGAGTTGGTGCCGATCTCAGGCCGCTCGGACCCTCGCGATGAAGGCGTCGACCTGGGCCCGCAGGGAAGCCGCCTGATCGAACAGGTTCGATGTCGCCTGAACGATTTCGGCAGACGCATGCCCGGTATCGTTGGCGGCAGACGAGACCGACACGATCGACGTGGAGACCTCCTGGGTACCCCGCGCAGCCTGCTGGACGTTCTGGGCGATCTCGCCAGTCGCCGCGCCCTGCTCCTCGACGGAGGAGGCGATCGCGGACGACACCTCGTCGACGCGGCGGATGGTGTCGGTGATGCCTTCGATTGCCTGAACGACCTGCTCGGTCGCCGACTGGACCTCGGCGATCTGGGCGCTGATTTCGCCGGTGGCCTTGGAGGTCTGCTCGGCGAGCGTCTTCACTTCCATGGCGACGACCGCGAATCCCTTGCCGGCCTCGCCGGCCCGCGCCGCCTCGATGGTGGCATTGAGGGCGAGCAGGTTGGTCTGGGACGCGATCTCGGTGATCAGCTGGACCACGTCGCCGATGCGCTGGGCGGAGGCGGAGAGGCCGCGGACCACTTCCGCCGTGCCGCTGGCCTGGCCGGTCGCCTCGCCGGCGATCTCGGCGGCCATGGCGACCTGCTGGGAGATCTCACGGACGGAGGCGGCCAGTTCCTCCGCGGCGGTTGCCACGGTCTGCACGTTGGAGGTGGCCTGCTCGGCGGCGGCGGCAACGGTCGAGGACTGGCGCGACGTCTCGTCCGCCGACGCGCTCATGGTGCCGGCATTCTGCTCCAGATTGCCGATTGCCGTCTCGATGGTGCGGACGATCGAGGAGACCTCCAGATCGAACTCGTCGGCGAGCGCGTGCATGGCGGCGCGTTTTTCCGCTTCGGCCTGCTCCTTCTGGCGCTCCTGCTCGGCCTCCAGCCGCTTCATCTCCAGCGAGTTCTGGCGGAACACGTCCAGGGCGCGGGCCATGTTGCCGACTTCGTCGCGCCGTTTGAGGCCGGCAATGGGCGACTGGTCGTCTCCGTCGGCCAGCGCCGCCATGCGGGCGGTGATGCGCCGCAGCGAACCGATGATCCGGGTGGACAGGAGCAGGGCCAGACCGATGGCCAGGACGACGGCGACGATCGAGGCGATCAGGATCTGGCTGCGGGTCGTCTGAATGGCCGTCTCGCTGGTTTCGCCGAGCGTGTCCTGAAGGGCCTCGGCCTCGGCGAGATGGCTTGCGGCCAGCTCCGACATCTGCGGGCCGACCGTATCCACCTCGGCGAGGGTGGCATTGCGCATGAAAATGGCGGCCTTGAGCGCCTCGAAGCTGGAGATGTAGTCGGCAAGCGCCGTCTGGCTTTCGGCGACCAGCGTGGAATGAGCCGGCGTCTTCACCACCAGCCCGAGTGTCCCGAGAGCGTTGTTGGCGCTGTCCAGTTCCTCCAGGGCCCGCTCGGCCTCGTCCGTCTCGTTCCGGATCAGGAACCGTTCGGCATAGTTGCGACCGAGAAGCAGATGTTCCTGGGCATTCGCCGAATAGTAGGACGTCTGGAATGCACCGGCCGCATGAGCCGACATGGTGATCTCGGTCAGGTTTTCCCGGACCGTGTTGCCGTTCTCCACCAGGCCCGGATAGATCGCGTCGATCTCAGCCTGATACTCGCGCGCTCCATCCAGGGCGTCCTTGTACTGGGTGGAGAGCTGAACGATCAGATCGAGACCGACGCGCTCCGCAAGCGACCTGACCGTCTCGATGTCTTCGCTCAGGGCGGCGGCGGCCTCGTCGGAGCCGGAAACGCGCCACTTGAACACGTCCAGCTGCGCCCGGCTCAGGCTGGACAGCGCGGCATTGATCTCCCGGCTCTCTGCCGCGGATTCCCGGTAGGTGTCGAAGAGGTCGGCGTTGCGGCCCGTCCCGGTTATGCTGAGGGCGGCGAGGCCCACCACCAGCAAGGCAATGAGAGCAAAGGCTCCGAGCAGTTGTTGTCGAAGTGAGACACGCATGGTCCACCCCCCGGTGTGCTTCGGAAGCGGGCTCGCGAGCGGAGCGATGAGCTTCGCCCGAAAGGGCTTCCGGACTGAAATCCGATCGCGCGCGCGGGACAGGCTCCGTCGAGGACGGAGATCTGAAGCGGGCGGCGCTGTCGTGGGTTGTCAAATAGTGTTGAGGCTGATTCTCCAGCCAAAGCTTGCGCCGGGCTTGCATTCCCGGTTTCCAGCCCGAAACGTTTAGTTCATTTCAAATTCTTGACACTCTATCGAGCTGTAACAAATGCTAATATACGTTGTATCAACCAAATATTGATACTGCTAACAGGCCTTGTGAAGGGCTTTTTCGATCCGTGATTCAATATAATGGCGATGGAGTCGGGGCTTTATCGAAGAAATTCGAAATCTGAGGCGGGACGAAAAACTGGAGTTAATCGCTCCAGAACACGGGAGAAAGCAGAATGATCACCGTCATGATTTCCAGGCGGCCGATCAGCATGAGAAAGGCGAGGATCCAGGTCTCCGCCTCGTCCAGCGGCTGGTAGTTGCCGGCCGGACCGATGATCTCGCCGAGGCCGGGCCCGACATTCGACATGGCCGTCAGGACACCGGTCAGCGCGGTCAGGAAATCGACCCCGAGCGCGCACAAGAGGAGCGTCATCACGCCGTAGAGGCCGAAGAAGGCCACCAGGAACGTCACGACGGAGTCGAACACGTCCTGGTCGACGTGACGCTCGCCGTAGCGCAGCGGAACGACGGCGTTCGGATAGACCAGCCGTGCGAGCGCGCGCCGGAACGCCTGCCAAATGATGACGAATCTGTAGATCTTGATGCCGCCGGTGGTGGAACCCGAGCACCCGCCGAAGAAGGTCAGCAGGAAGAACAGGCCGATCGCGAACGAGCCCCACAGCCCGTAATTGTCCGAGGCGAAGCCGGTCGTCGTGACGATGGACACGGTGTTGAAGGCGGCTCTGGAAAATGCCTGGAAGAACTGGAAATCAGTGTTCGCGTAGAGCCAGATCCCGAGCGACAGCGACACCAGCAGGATGGCCAGCAGGAACACCCGGACCTGAATGTCCTGAAACAGCGACAGCCGGCCGCGCAGCACGAGCTCCACGTAGAGGACGAACGGCAGGGAGCCCAGGATCATGAAGAAGATCGCCGACCAGATCAGGCCGAGATTGTCGCCGTAGTGGCCGAACGAGGCGTCGTGGGTGGAAAATCCGCCGGTCGAGACGGTGGACATGGCGTGGTTGACCGCATCGAAGAGATCCATGCCCAGCGCCGCAAAGACGAGCGCGCAGGCAACCGTCGCCGCGACGTAGATGCTGACCAGCGCGGCGGTCAGATTGACCATCCGCGGCATCGCCTTGTCGGAGCGGTCGGAGGATTCGGTACGGAAGAACTGCATGCCGCCGATCCGCAGGAACGGGAACAGGAACAGCCCGATGGCGACGATCCCGATGCCGCCGATCCATTGCAGCATCGAGCGCCAGATCAGGATCCCCTTGGGCATCGTGTCGAGGCCGGTCAGAACGGTGGAGCCGGTCGTCGTGAGCCCGGACATGGCTTCGAAGAAGCCTTCCGACGCAGTGATGGGCAGGGGCGAAAGCCAGAACGGGATGGCGGAGACGAACCCGGTGACGAGCCAGAGCACGGTGGTCAGCAGGAAACCGAAGCGCGGCGAGAATTTCGGCAGCGGCTGGCGCATCGAGACGATGCCCAGAAGCGCCAGCGCGAACACGCCGACGCTCGAGCCCATGAACACGGCCCAGTCGTCGTTGCCGTGGACGATGTCGATGAACGCCGGGATCAGCATCGCCACCGCTATGTGCAGGGCGAAGAAACTCGCGATGTAGAGGCTGGGACGAAGATACTGGAGCGCCTGCATCAGCCCAAGGTCATCGGTTCAGACTGCCGTCTCGGGTCTCGACGATACGAAGGGCCGGGCTCGCGCCGAATGGCGGATTGAAGCGGACCGCCAGGCACCCATCGAGCGCCAGCATTAGCGGATCGTGGGCCACCCCACAACTGGCCCCTGGGCGAGCGGTCGCGCGGCATGGGCACCTCGCGTGGCGCATGGCTTGCTTGACGGGTTGGAGCACGCGTCCGACAAGAGGACGGGGTGCCCGCTGCTGCATCCGAATCCGGAAGGGCGGAAATCCGGCGCGGCCCGCCGGGAGCCTGGACTGAAGGGAGACTTGATGGAGCACGGAGCTGGGGTCCCGTTTCTGCGCGAGGTCGTCGTTTTCCTCGTGACGGCCGGGGTGGTCGTGCCGCTGTTCCAGCGGCTTCGGATCAGTCCGATCCTCGGCTTCCTGCTCGCCGGCATCCTGATCGGTCCGTTCGGCCTCGGCCGGCTGGTCGCCGACTGGCCCTGGCTCGGCTACGCCTCGATCTCCGATATCGAGGGCGTCAGCCACCTGGCCGAACTCGGCGTGGTCTTTCTTCTGTTCATGATCGGGCTGGAGCTGTCATTGCAGCGGCTGTGGGCCATGCGTCGAATGGTGTTCGGATTCGGCGCGCTCCAGGTCGTGCTGACGGGTGCCGTGATAACCGGCCTGGCCATGCTGGACGGCTTCAACGGTGCCGCCGCCGTCGCGATCGGCAGCTGTCTGGCCCTGTCGTCCACCGCGATCGTCACGGAACTGCTGGTGGAGCGCCGTCGGCTTGCCTCGCCGCCCGGTCGCTCGGCCTTCTCCGTGCTTTTGTTCCAGGACCTCGCCGTTGTCCCGATCCTGTTCGTGATCGGCGCGCTCGGCGCGACCAGCCAGGACGGCCTCGCCCTCTCGCTCCTCATCGCCATCGGCGAGGCGGCGCTGGCGATCATCGTGATCCTGGTCGCCGGCCGGCTCGTGGTCCGGCCTTTCCTCCGCTTCGTCGGCGCGAGCCGCAATCGGGAGGTGTTCACCGCCGCCGCGCTGCTGATCATCCTGGGGACGGCCGTGGGTACCTCGTTTGCGGGTCTCTCCATGGCCCTCGGCGCCTTCCTGGCCGGCCTCGTCTTCTCCGATACCGAGTTCCGGCACCAGATCGAAGCCGATATCGAACCCTTCAAGGGCCTCTTCCTCGGGCTCTTCTTCGTGTCGGTTGGCATGTCGATCGATCCGGTGTTCGTCATCTCGCGTCCGGGCGAGATCCTGGCGCTCACGCTTGGCCTGTTCGTTCTGAAGGCGGTCATCCTGATGGCCATCGGTCTGGCGATCCGCCTTCCGGTCCCGATCGCCGTCGAAACCGCGCTGCTGCTCGGCCAGATCGGCGAATTCTCGCTGGTGGGGCTGGGCCTGGCCCGCGGTCTCGGCGTCATCGATCCGGACAATGCGCAGCTTCTGGTCATCGTCGCCGGCGCGTCCATGGCCATCACCCCGGTGCTGATTCCCTATGCCGAGCGCATCGGCAAGTGGCTGGAGGCGCGCAGCATCCGGCAGAATCTCGGGGACGGCTTCGACGGGGGCGAACTGACCGACCACGTGATCATCGCCGGCTTCGGTCGGGTCGGCCGGCTCCTTGGCGATATTCTCGACCACCAGAAGGCCGCCTATGTCGCGCTCGACGCCAACGGTCCGATCGTCGCCGCCCAGCGCAAACAGGGGCGCCCGGTCTATTTCGGGGACACCAGCCGGGTCGACGTTCTGCAGCGCGCGGGGATCGAGCATGCCATCGCGGTGGTCGTCACAATGGACGATCCGCTCGCCGCGGAGAACATCGTGCGGGCGGTCCGCCACGAAGGTCATGACGTCGCCATCGTCGCCCGGGCGCGCGATCGCGCCCACGCCGAGCGGTTGTTTGCCCTGGGCGCCAACGAGGTGATCCCGGAGACCGTGGAAGCGTCGCTTCAGCTCGGTGAGGTGATGCTGCGGGGCCTGGGTCTTCCCCCCGACGCGGCGCGAACGATCATTTCGGAGCGGCGCGACATCGAACGCGCTGCCCTCGACGGGTTCCGCGGCACGTCGGACACCCACGGCTGACCGGGCGGCCTGGAGCTGACCCTGCAGGGCGAGTGGTCCGGCACGTCGGGTATGGGCCGTTCAGGCCGACAGGCGTTCCTTGGTCTCGGAGGCGACGGTTGCCCCGCCGGCGAGCCAAAGGTCGAGGAAGCGGGAAAGCCAGGCTTTGACCGGCGGGTCGAACACCGCCCGTCCGGCGAAGTGATCGCGCCTGTTGCGCGCTCCGGGAAGCTGCATCCGCGCGGACGCCTTGGTGGTCCAGCGGTGCATCATGGCCAGGGTCAGCTCCGGATGGAACTGGATCCCGTAAGCGTTGTCGCCGACGCGGAACGCCTGGTGCTCGAAGTGCTCGCCCCGGGCCAGCAGCGTCGCGGCATCCTTGGGCACGCTCATGCCTTCCCGGTGCCACTGATAGACCTTGCGGGGCCAGTCCATGAGGTCGGTGCCGTCCTCGGTGGGATGGAGATCGTAATAGCCGATTTCGACCAGGTCCTGCGGATGGGTGCTGACCTTGCCGCCGATCGCCCTGCACAGCATCTGCGCGCCGAGGCAGATCCCGAGAAACGGCACGTTCTCCTTCAACGGAACGTCGACGAAGTCGATTTCGCGATGGACGAAGGCGTCCGAGTCGTTGGCGCTCATGGGGCCGCCGAACACGACCGTCCCGGCGTAGCCCTCCAGCGTCTTCGGTAGCGTGTCGCCCAGAGGCGGACGGCGCATGTCGAGACGGTAGCCGCGCTCGCGGAGCATCTGGCCGACCCTGCCCGGCGTCGACTGTTCCTGGTGCAGGACGACCAGGATGGTGCCGGCCTTGCCGGTTTGGGGCGTTCTCGACGGGTCAAACGTCATCGATCACTCACTCTTCCCGAGTTGGGCTCCGCGGATCGTGGTTTCGTGCCTGTCCTTGGACCAGGCCGGAGCATAAGCCGGGATCCGTGCTCCGGGCTTGCAAGCGCCGGGCCGATCAATCCGAGCCCCGTTCCAGTCGCGCTTCGACGCGCTTCTTGATTTCGATCCGCTCGCGGGAGGTCACGCCAAGAAGTTCGGCCACCCGCCAGACGGTGTTGTCTTCGAACTCGGAGATGCGGCCATCGGCGAAGCCCATCTCCCACATCATCTCCACGACCTGTTTGCGGCCGTCTTCGTCCAGGACCCGCTTCAGGACCGAAGTGAAGCCGTAGAGATCAACGGCCTCGTCGTCGCGCTGCTTGGCCAGCTTGACGAGTTCTTCGGTGTCGTCCGGAGCCAGATCATAATGGTCGGCGAGAACTTCGCGCAACACGCGGCGCTCGTCGTCGGTGATCACCCCGTCGATGGCCACCAGATGAACCAGCAGCGCCGCTACCGCCACGCGGTGGTCGTCCGGCCCGAACTGTCGCTCCTCTTCCTCGCCGAGGCCTTCGATCTGGAGCCACTCGCGGATGGCTTTGAACATGCTGATTGCGTCCTTCCGTCCGTCCCGTCCGACCTGGCGTCCCGGCGCGCGCGGCGGGCCGGAAGCGGATCGTCTGTCTTCGGTTTGCGGCGACGGACAGGACCGAAATCCCGGTGCATGGTCCGATCGTCACCCGCGCCAACCCTCTCCCGAGGTAGCGCTGTTCGGGTGTGCCTGCAAGACGCAGCCGTGCTCGCGCCGCCGACACACAGTCTTGAGGCAGATGTCATTTCCCCACCCGGCGATGGAAGCGCACTCTCGCGTCTGCTGCCGAAGCCGGATTGGATTGCGCCGCGCCGGTTCGGGCCGCGGGCTGGATGAAGGGGAAACGACCATGCCGTTCTATCGTTCGATCCTGGGCTCGATCGCCGGGCTCGCGCTTGCCACCACCATGGCGGTGGCCGGCGATCAGTATGTCGACGAAACCGGGTTCGCGGTGTCGGGCTACGACGTCGTCGCCTACCGCTCGCTGGACCAGGCCGAGGTCGGGTCCGGTCAGCCCCAGGCCGTGCCCGGACGGCGAGATATCACCGCGACCTACAACGGCGCGACGTTCGCGTTCGCCACCGAGGAGAACCGGGAGGCTTTCCTCGCGGACCCGGCGAAATATGCGCCGGCCTACGACGGACACTGTGCCTATGGTGTGGCCAAGGGCGGCAAGGTGCCCGGCAATCCGCATCTTTGGCGGATCGTGGACGGCACGCTCTATCTCAACATCACCCCGAACGTGGTGACGTTCTGGGAGGAGGACATCCCCGGCAACATCTCCACCGCGAATTCGAACTGGTCCGGTATCGAGGCCGACCCCGCCTCGGGCAAGAACGTTCCGAAGCTTGAAACGGGCGCGGCACCGGTCGGCGGCTGAGCCGGTCGCACTGACCGGTCGTGGAGGCAGGTCGCGCGGCGTCCCTGTCCGTCCCCGGCGGCTTCGGCCGGGGGGCGCGGGCAGGTCCGTGCAAGCCGGCGGCGCTATCCAGGCTCGTCCGTCGGTAAGGCTGGGACTATCGGGCGGCGTTGAGTTGGTCCACGATGGACGCTTTGACGGTGAAGCCCGCGAGTTTCGGCGAGTGCATGCTGCAAAGGACGGTAAAGCGCCTGGCCCTGTGCCTGGCCAGTCTCGGTTTGCTCCTGCAGCCGTTGCCTGCCCTTGCCCAGATCGATCTCGACGCGATCCGCACCAACGCGATCACCTCGGACGAATGGGCGCGATATGCTCGGGCCTACGTGCAGCCCTCCGGCCGGGTCGTCGACTTCGAGAACGGGCAGATCAGCCATTCCGAGGGGCAGGGCTACGGCATGTTGCTGGCGGTCGAAGCCGGCGCGCGTCCGGATTTCGAGCGGATATGGTCGTTCGCCCGCGACGAGATGCGGATGGGGCCCGGGCCGCTGTTCTACTGGAAGTGGAACCCGTTTTCGGTCAATCCGATCGAGGATCCGAACGATGCCTCCGACGGCGATATCCTGATCGCCTACGCCCTGCTTCTGGCCGGGCTGAAGTGGGAGGAGCCTGCCTTTGTCGACGAGGCTGCGGCCATCATCGGCGCGGTGGCCGACCAACTCGTCTATCGCCGGCGGGAGGCAACGCTCCTCAGTCCCGGGATCCGCGGGTTCGGTGAGCAGGACCAGCCCGACGGGCCGATCGTCAATCTCTCCTACTGGATCTACCCCGCCTTTCCCTATTTCAACCTGGTCCTGCCGGATCCCAGGTGGCGCGGCCTCATCGAGACGGGGCTCGGGCTCACGGCGGCGTCTGGTGCGGGCCGGTCCGTGCTTCCGCCCAACTGGTCCTCAGTGGCCAATCCGTTCCGGCCTCAGCCGGCCGGCAACTTCCCGCCGCTGTCAAGCTATGATGCCGTCCGCATCCCGCTCTATCTCCTGTTCAGCGGCGTCGTTCCGCGTGAGCAGCTTGTGCCGTTCGACCGGGCATGGAACGGGCCGGGAGGCCAGGGCCCTGCCGTCATCAACGTCCGCACCGGCGCAGTTCTGAGCCCGATGCCCGATCCGGGCTACAAGGCGGTCGCGGCTCTGGTCGCCTGCGCACTGCGCGGCACGCGCGTTCCCGACGATCTCACCCGGTTCCGGACGACCACCTACTACGCCTCGACGCTGCATCTCCTGACGCTGAGCGTGCTCAGGCGGCATTTCAGCGGGTGTCTCTAGTCCCGTCCTCGGCTGGCGGCTGCCCGGGAGCGGCGCGTACCCGGTCCCGGCCGTCGTGCTTGGCGGTCTGAAGCGCGCCTTCCGCCGCCACCACCAGATCGTCCTCGGTCGTGCCGTCTTCCGGGTATGTGGCCACACCGACGGACACGGAGACCCGGGGCAGGGCGGTGCCCTTGAAGAAATAGGCCCGTTCGCCGAGCTCGCCGCGCAGCCGGTCGCACCGGTTGACCGCGTCCGGTTTCGCGGCTCCGACCATCACGATGAGGAAATCCTGGCCACCATACCGGCTGCACACGTCCTCGTAGCGGAAGAAATGGCCGATGGCCGAAGCCATCTCGCGCAGGATCGTGTCACCTGCCTCGAATCCGAACTCGTCGTTGATCGCCTTGAACCGGTCGATGTCGATGCGGACGATGGACAGGGGCTGGTGGCTGCGTCGGGCGCGGGAGACTTCCTTGGCGATCACGTCGTCGGCGAAGCGGCGATTGTGGAGGCCGGTCAGGGTGTCGCGGATGCTCATCTTTCTGAGCGCCGTGCGCAGCCGGACATTGTAGAGGGCGATGCCGATGGTCGCGGCCGCCGTCTCGACGGTGTCGATCGCGTGTTCGCCTTCGCTGCCGGCGATCTCTTCGGGAAGCTGGGACAGATCGATCGAGATCACGCCGCGCGCTTCGCCCTGCACCAGGATGGGGGCGCACACGATCTCGACGTCGGGTGCTTCCAGGTGCGCGCAGCGCGGGTTGCCTTCGCCTCCCGCGCCGGAGGAATAGGGCGTGCCGAGCCGCAGGGCCCAGCACTGGCTCGGCGTGAACGTCCTGGAGAAAGCACCGGTTTCTCCCCACTGGGCGATGGTCTCCAGCTGGCTTTGTGTCTCGGAGAAAAGCGCCATGGCGCCGCGGGTGGACGGAAACAGATCCGGCATCCGGTTGCGGAGGATGACGGCGCTCTCGTCGAGGTCCTGGCTTGCCTGAATCAGGGTGACGATCTCGCGCAGGCGCCTTTCCTGGAGGAAGCGGCGCTCGACCGTCCGGGCCTTGAGCTCCGCCGTCTGCGTCATCGCGTTGAGGTCGCTGGTGCGCTCCTCCACCCGCCGCTCCAGGTCGTCGCGGGCTTCTTCCAGCTGCGCGCGGTAGCGCTCGTTCTCGGCCTCCCGGGCATCCAGGTGGCTCGCCATCGTGTCGAACGACTGGCCGAGACTGGTCAGTTCCCGGGCGCCGCCGACATCGCCGGCGCGGGCGCTGCGGTCGCCCGTTCCCAGCCGCCGCGCTGCGTTGGCCAGGGCCCGGACCGGACGCCGCACATAGACGGCCCCGGCGGCGAGCGCGATGAGGAGCGCGGCCGCAACGATCGCCGCGAGAACGGCATAGAGCCACCATGCGACCTGGGGCGTCCGTTCCTCGATGATGGCGCGCGGAACGCCGACCGAGATGGTCAGGAGATCGCCCGCCACAGAGATCTGCTCGCTCGCCCAGTCCCGATCGGCGCCGTCGATGAACGGTGCCTCGGTGCCGGCGAGGCGGCTGCCGACGAGCCCGCCGGGATCGGGAACGAGGGACAGGATCACCCCGTCGGAGGACGACAGCATCACCACGCTTTCCGGCAGCGCGTAGCTGGTGCGCACCTTCGCGATGATCACGGGCAGATCGATCGTCGCGCCGATGACGCCGCCGAACGCCCCATTCGATTCCCAGGGGATCGCCACCGGCACCACGGCCCGGTCCCGGGCGTCGAATTCGGGCGCCCCGATGAACAGGCGTCCTCCGAGCCGGACCGCCTGGAAATAGTCCGTGTCTGCGACCGTGCGGTCGATCAGGTCGGCATCGGCGGCGCAGGTGACCGTGCCTGCCGTGTCGGTGACGAAGTAGCCGCTCAGCGCCTGCTCGCCGGCCTCGATCTCCGTGACGAGGCTCCGGCACTCGTCCGCATTCCCGCGTTCGACCACCGGCACCACGGCCCTTCGGACGAGGCGCAGAAACAGCTGCACTCCGTCGATCTCGCTGGAGACGCCGTTGATCAGCGCACGGGTCTCGGTCTCCATGTACTGGTCGGTCTGGACGGTTTCGGCGCGCTGTACCTCGTAGACGAACGTTCCGAGGACCAGCAGCGTGGGAAACAGGAAGAGCGCGAGTATGCCCAACAGTATCGTGACGATGCCGGGGCGCCGCTTCGGCTTGGCTGGTGTTGGCTCGGCCATGTTGTGGTGTGTTTCTGTTGCCGCCGGGGGTCGGATAAACGGGCCGAAGCCGGATTGGTGTCAGCCAGTGTGTTCCAGACCAGCGTGGCGCGAAGCTGTGCACGGCGCAAGCACCGCGTGGCGTTCATTCCCGCTGCCTCACGTACGGTTTCGCCCCGCCGGATGGTCCGAAGCGCAAGTTTGACGATGCGGTGAAATGCGATAGACCTCGTCGACGTGCGGCAGCGGACCCGTCCACGCTGCGGAACGTGCGCCTGTGTTCGTGAGTGGCGTTCGGAACATGATCAATCAAGATCGCACAAGATGACCGCCGATCGCGTTTTTCCACCGGGCTGGTTTCGGGTTCTGGCAGCGCTGGCGTTGTTTGTGATCATGGCTGCGGCCACGACCGCGGCCGCCCAGCCTGAGTGGACCGGAAATTGGGACACCCGCTGGCCGGACGGCGGCGCACGCATGCTCCTCAGTCAGGATGGCGACCGGGTCACCGGCGAGTATCCGCTCTATAGCGGCCGCATCGAGGGCACAGTCGACGGGCGCCGTCTGGTCGGGCGCTGGGAGGAGCCCGACGAAAGCGGCACGTTCGTTTTCGTGCTGTCGGAGGACGGCGACAGCTTCATGGGCCGCCTCGGTCCGGATTTGTGGTGGACCGGCACCCGGGTCAGCGACGCTCTCGTCGAGACGAACATCTCTCAGGCGACGCCGGCCGACACCCTGCGCGGCTTCCTGATCGCCTCTGAGGCGGTCGGCAACGGCCAGCTCGAATATCTCGACAACGCGCTCGGGCTGCTCTCCTTCGGCGACGCGGACCTGAGTCGAACCGACGAGATTTCCGAGGCCACGTTGATGACGCTGATCCTCGGGGAGTTCGAGATCCATCTCGAAACCATCCGCCGCAGGACGCCCGACGACGACCGGATGACGGTAACGCTGACCCGGTACGACGGCCGCACCTTCGATCTCACCTTCGTCCGGAAACAGGACGCCTGGTACATCCTCGTCCCGCCCCCCGAGGAATTGCAGCGCACCCTGCGGGACCTTTTGGAAGAGACCGGCGGCCGGGTGCCGCCGGCGAACCACATCTTCGAGCTGAGGACCCCCCGCGACACGATGGAGGCGTTCATCGACTCCATGCGAGCAGGGCCCGGCGGCCTCGATACGGCGATCGCGACGCTCGATACGTCGGAGCTCAATCCGGTCGGGCTCGATCGGGAAGCCACTTTGATCGCCCAGTATCTGGAACAGGTGCTCGCCCGTCTCGGCGAAGTCGTTCTGGCGGAGATCCCGAACGATCCGGAGAGCCAGACCTCCTACATCCACTTCACGCATCCCAGCGGTGACATCGTCATCGCCCCGTTGCTGACGGACGACGGGGTCAAGTGGAAGTTCACGCCGGAGACCTTGCGCACAATTCGAAATCTGTTCACGGCCACCGAGGACATGCCGGAGACGGACGTCGTGCTGCCGCTCTACCGGCCGGCGCAGGCGGTTTTCTTCCATATCCGCAGCTTTCTCGGATCGCTTGCCCCGGCGCTCCTGAGCCCGCTCGGGCCGCTGGAGATCTGGCAGTGGGGCGCAATGGTCGCCGTCTTCGGCCTTGCCCTGCTCGGCGCCGTCCTGGTCAGCCTGCTTCTGGTGGCGATCGACTGGTTCGCGAGCCGTGATGACGAAGACCAGACCGATCTCGGGTTCACCGCATCGCGCTTCGCCGTGTGGGGCGTGCGGCTCCTCGTTTTCGGGGCGATCGGCTACGGCGGGCTGCAGCTTCTCGGCCTGCCGGATTCGTATGCGGGCGTGGTTCAGGCGATCGCACTCTCGTCGCTGATCCTCGGCCTCATCCCGATCGAATTCTGGGTGATCGACAGCCTGCGTCGCATGCTCGACAGGGCCGGCCTCATCACCGAGCGCGGGGATATCCTGGCAACTCTGCTGGTGGGTGTGCTCAAGGTTGCGATCGTGCTCGGCAATCTCCTGCTCCTGGCGGAGGCGCTGAACATTCCCTACGGCGCGGCGCTCGCGGGCGTCGGCATCGGCGGCCTGGCCGTGGCGCTGGCCGCCCGGAGCACGCTGGAGAACGTGATCGCGGGCTTCATCCTGTTTGCCGACCGGCCGCTGGCCGTGGGTGACTTCTGCTCCTTCGGCAACCAGCTCGGCACGGTCGAGCGGATCGGGATCCGGTCCACCATGGTGCGCACCCTCGGGCGCACGCTGGTCGCCGTCCCCAACGCCGACTTCGTGAACATGCATCTGGAGAACTACACGCGGCGCGACCAGATCCTGCTGCGCAAGACCATCTCCTTGCGTCACGACACCCGGCCGGACCAGCTTCGCTACGTGCTCACCGAGATCCGGCGCCTCCTGATCGCCCACCCGAAGGTCCTGGAGGAGCCGGCCCGCGCCCGCTTTCTCGGCTTCGGCAACCACGCCATCGAGATCGAGATCTTCGCCTATATCCGCACCACCGACTGGTCGGAGTTCCTGGCCATCGGCGAAGACATCATGCTGCGGCTGATGGAGGTCGTGGAGCAGTCCGGGACCTATTTCGCCGTGCCGACACGGACGCTGCAGCTCGGCCGCGATCCCGGCCCGGACGCCGAGCGCGCGCAGGCGTCGGAAGCGGCCGTGGCGAGCTGGCGCGAACAGGAAGAGCTGCCGTTTCCCAACTTCACCCTCGAGGAGATCGAACGGCTCCGCGCCACGATCGCCTATCCGCCGGAAGGCGCGCCCCGGTTCGTGGACCAGGTGCCCGAGGGCCAGATCAAGAGCCGCCGGGCGCGCCGGACCTTCTGGTCGTTCGCGCGCGGCGGAGACAAGGCCGGCGGAGACAAGGCCAAGCCGAGCTCCTGACATGTCTACCCCGCGCCGTGGGCCGGTTCTTCCCCTCCCGTTCGGGCCGGCCGATGGCGGCATTCCTCTTCCGTCTCCCTTCCTGCGCCGGCACCTGCTTCCCGTGCCTCTTCCCGGATGAAACGCGCCTTCATGATCGAGCTGTCGACGAATCTTCTCTACATGGTGCCGGCGCTTGTGTTCGCCGGTCTCCTGGTCGGGCTTCTGGCCGGTACCTTCGGGGTCGGTGGCGGCGGCATCATCGTGCCGGTGCTCTACGAGTGCTTCCGGCTGATGGGCGTGGCGGACGAGGTGCGTATGCCGCTGTGCGTGGGAACTTCGCTGGCGATCATCATTCCGACGTCGATCCGCTCCGCGCGCGGCCATCTCGCCCGCGGCGCTGTCGACATGACGATCCTGCGGGCCTGGGTGGCGCCGCTTCTGGCCGGCGTGCTGATCGGCTCGCTCTCGGCCCGGTTCGCGCCGCCCTGGGTGTTCAAGCTCGTATTCGTGTCGGTGTCGGCGGTGCTCGCGATCAAGCTTTTGGCCGGACGCGAGAGCTGGCGCCTCGGGACCTCGCTCCCCGGCCGCGTCGGCACGACCGCCTACGGCATGCTGGTCGGCGTGATCTCCTCCATGATGGGCACCGGCGGCGGCGGGCCGTCGACCATGGTGCTGACCCTTTACGGCGTGCCGATCCACCGCGCCGTGGCCACCAGCGCGGGCGTGGGCACGATCGTCGCGCTGCCCGGCGCCGTCGGCTACATGATCGCGGGCTGGCCGGATCTCGATCTTCTGCCGCCGCTCTCGCTCGGATACGTCTCGGTGCTGGCGTTCGCCCTTGTGGTCCCGACCACGCTGCTTGCTGCGCCGTTCGGCGTGCGGCTCGCCCATGCGCTCACCCGGCGCCAGCTCGAAGTCGCGTTCGCCGTGTTCCTGCTCGTCGTCGGTGCCCGATTCCTGGTCAGCCTCATCCTCGAAGTCTGAAGGCAATCCGCGCCTGTCGAACGCGCGCCTGGGTGTCGGCGTTGTGGTGCGAGCCTGAAATGGCGAACCCGCAATTGAGCAGCGAGGAGCGAGCGCCATGGCTGGATTGAGTGTCACGCTCGACGAAACGACCTGGCACCCCTGGGAGGATCCCGAGCAAGGGCGGGACGACCGGGTGTCCTGGACCACTGTCTTCCCGGAGCATCTGGCGCCGGTGGTCGGCATTGCCGACATCGATCCGGGCGGCGCGCTGCCGCGCCACTACCACGCGCCGGTCGAGATCTACCACGTGATCGAGGGTGTCGGCGAAGTGGAGATCGCCGGCGAGATCCATTCCCTCCGCGAAGGCGTGACGGCCTATGTTCCGGCGAATGCCTGGCACGAGACGCGGAATACGGGTGAGGGCCCGCTGCGGATTCTCTACTTCTTCCCCGAGGCCCGCTTCGAGGACGTGGACTACCATTTCCGGTGAGGCGGAGCGGTCGACATGTCGAATCTGGAGCCATTTCTCATCGATCAGGTGTTTTCAGCTGATCGGAAAGGGCTCTAGTGGGGCAGGGTGTTGGAGAACAGGTTGATCACCAGCACGCCGGAGATGATCAGGGCGAGGCCGACGATTGCCCCGGCGTCGAGGGTCTGGCGGAACACGAAGTAGCCGATCATCGCGATCAGGATGATGCCGGCGCCGGACCAGATCGCGTAGACGACGCCGACGGGGAGCGTCTTCAAAGGCTGCGCCAGGAAGTAGAAGGAGAGGGCGTAGCCGATCACGGTGACGATCGAGGGGCCGAGCCGGGTGAAGCCGTGGGTCTCCTTCAGCGCCGACGTGGCGACCACTTCCATAACGATGGCGATCATCAGATAGACGTAGGTCACCGGGCTCTCCTCTGCGTTGCGGTGCGGCAGTGATAGCACCGCACCGGGGTGGCGGAAACGCGCATCCCGAGTGCCGGTCCGCTCCGGCAGGCCGAACGAAAACGGCCCCGCCACCTTCCTGCCGGCAATGCGGCTGGACGGTCACGGGGCCGATGTCGTCGATCGGGTGAAGGCACCCGACCCAAACGGCTCTAGCTGTCGGCGGTCTCGCGCGGCTTGACCGTCTGCAGGGTCTCGAAGCCCTCGAACTCCGGATGCCCGAGATAGAGCGGCTTGCGGTCGCCGGCGCTCTTGTGGGCGTCGCGGAAGGACTGGGATCTGGTCCAGGCCTCGAACGCGTCCCGGGATTCCCAGATCGTGTGCGACGAGTAGAGGGTGTGGTCCTCGTGCTCAGGCCCCTTGAGCAGGTGGAACTCGACGAAGCCGGGCTCCTGGTCGATGTGGACCTCGCGACCGAGCCAGACCTGTTCGAAGGCCTCCTCCTCGCCGCGGATGACCTTGAAGCGGTTCATGGCGATGAACATCGGATATGGTTCCTTCCCGTATCTGCCGGACTAGTTCAGCTTCCCTCCGAGCCGCAGGTCAAGCGTGAGCTTGGCGTTCAGGCCCGGCGCCGCCTCTGCGTCGAGGAACGGCTCGTAGTAGGTGTCGAAGACGTTGTCGATGTTGAGGCCGACAGAGACGCCGTCCTTGACCTCGTAGCTGGCGAACAGGTCGAGCGTCGCATAGGCGTCCGTCTGTAGATCCGCTGACACCTTCTCCTGGGCGGCAACGAGGTTGAGCCGGCCGCCGGCGGTCAGATGCTGCTGCAGGGCGCGGAAGCCGCCGGTCAGGGTGAGGCGGTCCGGCGGGATGGTGTCGAGATTGTCGCCGGTCTCCGCGTCGACACCGCGCGCGATGGTGCCCGACAGGCCGGCGAACCAGCGGCCGGCATCGTAGTCCATGCCGGCCTCGAAGCCCCACAGATTGGCCTGGCTGATGTTCTGGTACTGATAGCAGAACGGCGGGCTCGAGCACACGGCGCCCGGGCGGAACGAGAACGGCAGGACGACGGTGCCGATATAGTCGTCGACCTGGTTGTAGTAGCCCATCACCCGGGCCCGGAAGCGGTCGCCGGACTGCACCACGTCGTCGAAGCGGAAGTTGATGCCGCCTTCCACGTTGTGGGCGGTCTCCGGATCGAGGTTTGCGTTCGGCAGGAACTCGAAGGGCGGCGCACCACCCACCGGCGGATGGGTGCCGGTCCAGGTGGTCTCCGTCAGCGACGGGGCCCGGTAGGCCTCGGCATAGGTACCGAAGATCGTGATCCAGTCGACCGGGGTGATGCCGACGGTGATGCGGGGCGACAGGTGCTCGCCCGAGCTGCTGGTCCCCTGGCCGTCCAGATCGTAGCCGTCGTAGCGGAGCGCCGCGATGACATCGAGCATGCCGACGGTCATCTGGTCCTGGAGATAGCCGCCGTAGACGTTGCGCTTGCCGGGCGGGGTGAATTCGTCGCCGCTGCCGAACGGATCGGGATCGGAGGTGGAGACCTGGTCCCGGAACGCGTCGAAGCCGTAGGTGAGGGCATGTTCCGTCGCACCAAGCGCCACCCGCGACGTGTTGAACACGTCGACGCCGGTGGTCTCGATCTCGAACGTGCGGGTCGATCCGAGGCTCGGGCGCGGGAAGTAGTTCGGAACCGCCGTGATCGTCTGATCGGTCTTGGTCGAGGTGTAATAGACCTGGGCGGAGAGATCGAAGATGCGGTCTTCCGGACGCTGATAGCGATAGTTGAGCCGGTAGGTGTCGGCCCAGGTGTCGGTGTCGTAGACCGTCGCCGTGCCCTGGTCGTAGGTGGCGTTGTAGAGCAGGGCCGAAGCGGTGATCTCGTGTCCGTAGGCCGGCCGGACCCGCGCCTTGAACAGCCCGCTCTTCAGGTCGTAGCCGGAATTGGGAATCTCGTCGCCGTGGCCGTCGGTGTAGGCGCCCCAGTCGCCCCAGGTGCCGGCGGCGATGACGTCGAAGGCATTGCCGACGCGGGCCGCGGCCTCGGCGTGACCGTTGCCGCCCGAGCTGTTGCTTTCCAGCCGCCCCTTCAGGCGTCCGGCGACGTTTTCGTCACCGCGCAGAACGTCGTCGGCAGTCAGCGTCCGGAAGTCGACCACGCCGCCGATCGCGCCGGAGCCGTAGATCGTCGAGGTCGGACCCCGGGTCACGTCGATCGCGCGGATCATTTCGGGATCGACATAGAACATGCCGTTGGCGTTGTGGCCGGTGCGCTGGAAGTTCTGGCGGGCGCCGTCGATCATCACGTTGACGCGGCCGAAGTCCTGCAGGCCGCGGATGTTGATCGCCGTTGCCGGATCGTCGGCGTTCTCGTCGGTCCACACGCCCGGCATCGTGTCGAGCACGTCCGAAATGCGGTTGCTGGCGAATTCGTCCTTGATGATGTCGCCGGTCACGACCGTGGAGCCGGACAGCGAATCGGTGGCCACCTGTCCGGTCCGGGTCGAGGTCGTGGAGGACACGAGGATGGTGTCCAGTTCGACCGCGTTCTGCGGGGCGGCGTCTTGCGCGACCGCCGCCTGGGTCATGAGCAAAGCCGATGCTGAGGCGAGGAGCGCGGTCCGTGAGACCCCGTAAGTCATGGTGCCAGTCCTTCCTACCAAGACGCTGAGTTGCCGGTGGCGAGCTGGCTGGAGCGGGGACCGCGGTCGCTTGCTGCCTTCCGCTGTTGCGAGTGAATCCGAACAGCAGGCATTGCGGAAGCTAGAAACATGGACTAATCGAGTCAAGAATAAGCGGCGCAAGCAATGCGCTTGTGCCGAATTGTGGTTTCGTTGCAACAAGTTAGAAGGGTTCCATAGTGTCGTCCGCCTCAACTTCCGGTACCACCGGCCGCGGCAAAGGGACGGGTGACCCCGAGGCATCCCGGGATGCGCCGGATGGCCCGTTGCGCTGGTCGGCGGAGGAGCTGTGCGGTGCGGCCGGCGAGGCGGTGATCACGCTCGACGGGGACGACTACCGGCTGAGGATCACGTCGCGCCGGCGGTTGATCCTGACGAAGTGACGCGTTCGGCACGGACAGGAAAGCGATATGAGGCAAGGTGACAGGATGAAGCGCGCCGAGACCGGCGCGGCTCGGCGCTTCAGGGCGATGGCGCTGGCGCTTGTGGCGGGATTCGGTGCCACGGGGGCTGCCGGAGCCTCGGAGCTGAGCACACCGCCGCCCTGCGGCGATGGCGCATCCGGAGTCGATCGCAGCCGCATTGTCTCGATCGGCGGGACCGTGACCGAGATCCTCTACGATCTCGGCTTCGGCGACCGCATCGTCGCCGTCGATACGACCAGCCTCTATCCGCCCGAGGCGCTGAAGGAGAAGCCGAACGTCGGCTACATGCGGGCGCTGTCGTCGGAAGGTGTGCTGTCGACCTCGCCATCGCTCCTCGTGGTGTCGGAGGGATCCGGGCCGCCGGATGTGCTGGATGTTCTGGAACGCTCCTCGGTGCCGCTGGTCTATGTGGACGACGAGCCGAGCGCCGATGCGGTTGTGGACAGGGTCCGGTTCCTCGGCGCGGTGATGTGCGTGCCGGAAAAGGCCGAGACCCTCGCCGCCGATATCGAGGTCGGCTTCGATAGCTTGGCCGATCTCCGCTCGCGCATCGAAGCGCCGAAGCGGGTCCTGTTCGTCATGTCGCTCCAGAATGGCCGCCCGCTCGTTGCGGGTGCGGGCACGTCCGCCGATGCCATCATTGCGCTCGCCGGCGCGGAGAATGCGGCGGCCGATCTGACCGGCTACAAGCCGATGAGCGAGGAAGCGGTCATGGAAGCCGCGCCGGATGCCGTGCTGATGATGGAGCGCGGTGCCCATTCCGCTCCGGACGTGCTCGCGCTGCCGGCCTTTCGTCTGACGCCGGCGGGCCGCAACGGCCGGCTGATCGAGATGGACGGCCTCTTTCTCCTCGGCTTCGGCCCGCGCACGCCCGAGGCGGCGGCCGATCTGGCCCGGGCCGTCTATCCGGACCTCGGCAGGGGGACCCAGGAGTGAAGGCGGACGCGTCGGCAGCCGCCCGCATGGCGGTCGTTCGCAAGGGCGATCGCCGGTCGGCGCCCCTGGTCGTGGCCGGCACCGGAATTCTGCTTATGATCGCTGTCGTCCTCTCTCTCTCGCTGGGAGCGACCGGCATCTCGCTTGATGCTCTGCCCCGGGTGCTGTCGTCCTGGCTGTCGGGCGCCGAAGCCGCGACACCGGAGGCGCTTCGCGAACGTCTCGTCATCCTGGAGATCCGGCTCCCACGCACGGTCCTCGGTCTTCTGGTCGGCGCCGCCCTGGCGCTGTCGGGTGCGGTCATGCAGGGGCTTTTTCGCAATCCGCTCGCGGACCCGGGCCTGATCGGGGTGTCGAGCGGCGCAGCACTGGCTGCGGTCGCGGTGATCGCGCTCGGGGACGGGCTGCTGTCCCCGGTCCTGGGACTGCTCGGCCCGTTCGCGGTTCCCGTCAGCGCCTTCGTGGGCGGGCTCGTGGCGACCGCCGTCCTCTATCGGCTCGCCACCCGGGCCGGCTACACCTCCGTCGCCACCCTGCTTCTGGCCGGCATCGCGCTCGGCGCGCTGGCGGGGGCCGTCACCGGCATCATCGTGTTCGGCAGCGACGACCGGGAGCTGCGCGATCTGACCTTCTGGTCCATGGGCAGTCTCGGCGGTGCGTCCTGGCAGAAGATCGGCGCGGCGTTGCCCTTCCTCGTCGCCGCGCTGCTGCTTATTCCGTATCTGGTCCGGGTTCTGAACGCCTTCCTTCTGGGAGAGGCGGAGGCCGGCCATCTCGGTGTGGCGACGGAACGCGCCAAGCGCATCGCCATGATCGCGGTCGCCGGTGCGGTCGCGTCCGCGGTGGCGGTCTCCGGCGTGATCGGGTTTGTCGGCATCGTCGTCCCCCACGTCCTGCGGCTGGTGACCGGTCCCGACCATCGCTACGTGCTGCCGGGCAGCGCGCTCCTGGGCGGAGCGCTGCTGCTGGCGGCCGATTCCGTCGCCAGGGTGATCGTGGCGCCCGCCGAGCTGCCCATCGGCATCGTCACCGCCCTGTTCGGCGCGCCCTTCTTCCTCTGGCTCCTGATGCGGCGGCGCGGCGGGTTCGGGTGACGGCGATGCTGACATCGGAATCCCTGGGTGTTTATCGGGGTCGCTGGCTCCTGCGCGATGTGTCGGTGCGGGCCGAGGCGGGCCAGACCGTTGCCGTGATCGGCCCGAACGGGGCCGGAAAGTCCACGCTGATGAAGGCGCTCGCCGGCGAGTTCCGGCCGGAGGAAGGGCGCGTTCTTCTCGATGGTGCGGACATCGCCGGGATGAGCCGGCAGGCTCTCGCTCAGCGCCGCGCCGTGCTGCCCCAGGCGTCCGTCCTGGCCTTTCCCTTCACCGTGCGCGAAGTGGCCGCGCTCGGCATTTCCGTGCCGAGCTTTCCCATTCCCCGCGCCCGGCGCGAGCAGCTCGTCGACCGCGCGCTCGAGGCGGTTGAGCTTTCCGACCTCGCCGGCTCGACCTTCGACATCCTGTCGGGCGGCGAGAAGCAGCGCGCCCAGCTCGCCCGGGTGCTGTGCCAGCTCTGGGCCTGCGAGGGGCAGGGGACGGTCCCGGCGCTGTTTCTCGACGAGCCGACCGCGAGCCAGGACCTGGCGCATCAGCTTTCCGTGCTGGAGATCGCGCGGCGCCATGCCCGGCAGGGTGGCGCGGTGGTCGCGGTGCTGCACGATCTCAACCTGACCGCCGCCTGGGCCGACCGGATCGTGGTCATGCAGAACGGTTCGCTCTATTCGGAAGGGACCCCGCAGGAGGTCCTGACGGAGCGGATGCTGGCCGAGGTGTTCCATGTCCGGCTGACGCCGGGCACCGTGCCGGACCGGACGCCCTATGTCCTGCCCCAGCAGGCCGAACCGATGCGCCGCGCCGCGACGGGCTGACTGCGAACCGCCTCCCGTGTGGCGCGGGTCAGCTTTCCAGCTGCTTGCGGAGTTCGGTCTTCAGCACCTTGCCGTAGTTGTTCTTCGGCAGCTCCGGCACGAGCACATAGGCCTTCGGGCGCTTGAAGCGGGCGATCTCGTCCCGGCAGTGGGCGTCGAGGTCGGCTTCGTCCGGCGTCGCGCCCTCCGCCGCCACCACGAAGGCGACGACGTCCTCGCCCCATTCCGCGCTCGGCCGGCCCACGACGGAGACTTCGGCGACCGACGGATGGCGCAGCAGCACTTCCTCCACCTCGCGCGGATAGATGTTGGTGCCGCCGGAGATGATCACGTCCTTGGAGCGGTCCATCAGGGTCAGGTAACCGTCCGCATCCATCGCGCCGACGTCGCCGGTCCACAGCCACCCGTCGCGCAGGGACTCCGCCGTCGCCTCTTCATTGCGCCAGTAGCCGGCCATCACGCTCGGACCGCGCACCAGGATCTCGCCGCTCTCGCCCGCCGCCACCGTCCGCCCCGCCTCGTCGGCGACCCGGACCTCCACGACCGATTGGGCCCGGCCGACGGAGCCGAGCCGCTCCCGCCAGCGCGGGTGGCTTCGGTCGACGATCTCGTCCCGCGACAGCGCCGTGATGGTCATCGGGGTTTCGCCCTGTCCGTAGATCTGGACGAAGCGCGCGCCCAGCGTGTCGACCGCCTCCTCAATGTCGGCGACGTACATCGGCCCGCCGCCGTAGACGATGGTGCGGATGCCCGCCCCGTCGTGGCCGATGGCCTTGGCGTGGCTCACCAGCCGGCGGACCATGGTCGGCGCCGCGAACATCGAGAGATTGCCCACCGTCCCTGCCAGGCCGAGGATCTCGGCGGTGTCGAACCCGCCGGAGAGCGGCACCACGTGCCGGCTGCCGCGCAGCACGTGCATGAAATTGTAGAGGCCCGCCCCGTGCGACATGGGCGCGGCATAGAGTGCGGCGTCCCGGGCGAACACCTCGTCGACGTCGACGAAATAGGAAAACGTCATCGCCTGCAGGTTGGCGACCGTCAGCATCACGCCCTTCGGCCGTCCCGTCGTTCCGGACGTGTAAAACAGCCAGGCCAGCGCATCCGACGGAAGCGGCGCCGGCTCGGCCATGGCCTCGTGCCGGCGCATCTTCTCGAACCGGGGGCCCGACACCGCGATCTTCGGGACATCGCAGTCGATCCCGTCCGCGTCATCGCCCGTCAGGACGAGCCGCGCCCCGGAATCCGCGATGATGAAGGCCATCTCTCTGGGATGGAGCTTGTAGTTGATCGGCACCGCGACGGCGCCGGCAAACCAGATCCCGTAGAGCGCCTCGAGATAGGCCGTGCAGTTGCCCATCGTCAGCGCGACCCGGTCCCCGCGTCCGACACCGTGGCAGATCCGCAGGGCCGCGCCGATGCTCGCGGCCCGCTCGGCGAACTCCGCATAGGTCGCAACGACCTGCGAGCCATGCAGCAAAGCCGGCGCATCGGGCGTTCGGCGCGCGGTGCGGACAAGCCATTCGGCGAGGTTCATCGCTCCTCCTTCTCAGCCCGACGGCGCGGCAAGGGCCGCCCTGGCGCCGGCCTTCAGAAAGGCCTGGTCCGTCCCGGCGACGAACACCGTCGCCCCGTCTTCTTCCCAGCGCGCGGTCTTCGCCATGGCTCCGACGAATAGCCCGGTCCGGGCGTTTCCGTCCCCCGCGACAGCAAGGACGCGGGAGGTGAGATCCACGACGTCCGGATCGCGCGGATCGGTCCGTCCGCAGGCAACCGCCAGGTCCACGGGGCCGACGAACAGGGCGTCGACGCCATCGACGGCGGCGATCTCACAGGTGGTCTCGGCCGCATCCGGGTCCTCGATCTGGCAGATCAGGACCGTTTCCTGCGCGGCCTGCTCCAGATGGTCCGCAATGCTCCGCGCGCCATAGCCGGCCGCCGGAACCGAGGGCGAGAACCCGCGCCCGCCGTCCCCGTAGCGCATGGCCGCCGCAATCCGTCCGGCCTCGGCGGCCGAGCCGACATGGGGGGCCATGATCCCGGCAGCACCAGCATCGAGCACGGTGGAGATCCACTCCGCCGAGGCGACGGGGATCCGAACCAGCATCGGGATGCCAGCCGCCCGGGCGGCGAGCAGGCACAGATCGACCGTCTCCCGCCCCATCGCCGTGTGCTCGGCGTCGAGCACCAGAAAGTCGAATCCGGCCCGGCCGAGGATCTCGATCACCGGCGGGCTCGGCGTCTTCACGAAGGTGCCGACGATCCTCTCGCCGCCGACGAGACGCCGGCGGAATGCGGCGTTGGTGTCCATGGATCAGGCTCCGCGTGCGCTCCGCATCATGCTCCGAAGCCGCCGCCGCCGGGCGTCACCATGAACACCTCGTCGTCCGGCTGCATCTCCATCTTGCGGGTGTCGAGGACGGGCTTGCCGTTGATCTCGAAGCGGCCCGGCGCGCCGTCGCCGCCGCCGGCAAGCCCTTCCGGCGGGTTCTTGAGCCGGCTCGGGATCGTGTTCAGCAGCCACGGATGACTGGTGCGCATCCGGTAGCCGATGCGCTGGCCGTCGCCACCCGGTTGCCGGCCCGTCCCGCCGGAGCCGCGCTCCAGCTCCTTGCAGGTGAACGCGATCGGATAGGACGCCTCCAGCACCTCCACCGGGACCGCCGCCACGCCCGTCGGGTAGCAGATCGCCGAGAGGCCGGGCTTTTCCGCCCGCGCGCCCATGCCGCCGGAATAGTTGAACATCGAACTGGTGAACGGTCGGCCGTTGGCGTCCCGGCCCTGGATCTGGATCGTCCAGACCGCGCCGGACCCTTCCGCCACCACCCGGTCGGGAACCACTTCCGACAGCGCCTTCAGGATCGGGAAGGGGACGTACATGCCGACCACGTGGCGGGCGTTCACCGGCGACGGGTATTTGGCGTTGACGATGCATTCCTCGGGCAGCTTCAGCTTGATTGGCGCCAGGCTGCCGGCATTGTTTGGCAGGTCCGGGTTCAGCGTCGAGCGCACCGCGAAGGTCGCGTAGGCGTGGGTATAGGCCGGCACCACGTTGATGCCCGACCCGCTCGGCCCGGAGGACCCTTCGAAGTCGATGGTGATCTCGCCGGCGTTCGGGTCGACCGTCACCGCCGTCTTCAGCGTGATCGTCTGGCCGCCCGGCACGTCGAAGGTCGACGCGCCGTGATAGGTCCCGTGCGGCAGCTTCGAGATCGCCTCGCGCATCGCCGATTCCGACCGCTTGATGATCTCGTCGGAGAGTTCGGAGATGTCGTCCAGGCCGTAGCGGTCGCAGAGCGCGTTGAGCCGCTCCGAGGCGATCATGCCGCTGGAGACCTGGGCGCCCAGATCGCCGAGCAGCGCGTCCGGGGTGCGGACGTTCCGCTTGATGATGGAAAACAGCGTCTCGTTGGGCTTGCCGGCCTCGTAGAGCTTGGTGACGGGGATCCAGAGGCCTTCCTCGTGGATGTCCCGGGCGCCGGAGCCGATGCCGTAGCCGCCGATGTCGGTGTGATGGATCGTCGAGCCGGCGTAACCGATCAACCTGTCACCCCGGAAGATCGGCGACAGGACGGTGATGTCGAAGAAGTGGCCGGCCGACATCCACGGATCGTTGGTGATCAGCACGTCGCCCGGCTTCAGCTCGGTCACGTCGGTGTGGGCGAGCAGGTTGCGCGCGGCAGCCGCCAGCGAGTTGATGTGGCCGGGCGTGCCGGTCACGGCCTGGGCCACCATGCGGGCGTCGGCATCGAACAGGCCGTTCGCCAGATCGCCGGCCTCGCGCACGATCGGGCTGAAGGCGATGCGCTGCAGCGCGCGCGCCTGCTCCGACACGATGCCGATCATGTTGCTCCACAGGATCTGAAGTTCTACGCCGTCCATCTCAGCGGCCTCCGTTGGCTTTTTCGGCAACCAGGCTGCCGGTTTCGTGCAGGCCGAGGGTCCAGCCTTCGAGAATGAAGATCGTGGTTTCGCGCTCTTCCACGATCGCCGGGCCCGTGATCCGGTCGGCCATCGTCAGCTCCTTGCGCTGGTAGACGGGCACGTCCTGGGGCTCACCGTGGATGTGAACGGTGCGGGTGCGGGAGGCGGCCTTGCCGTCACCGTCGCTGATCGGCGCGGTCGACCGCTCCGGCTTGCGGCCGCTGCCGGTGACGCGCCAGTTCACCACCTCGATCGCCATGTCGTCGAGCTTCAGCCCGTACTGGGCCTCGTACTCGGCCTCGAAGAGGGCGCGGATGGCGGCCGCGTCGCGGGCGTCGCGCGGGTCGCCGGGAAGATCGATGCGGATCTCCGACTGCTGGCCGAGATAGCGCATGTCCACGGCGAAGGAGAACTGCAGGTCCTCGTCGCGGATGCCGGCCTCCTTCAGCGCGGCGCTGCTTTCGTCGATCATCGACTGGAGCGTGGCGTCGACCGCCTCCCAGTCCAGCGCCTCCAGCAGGCAGACCAGGCTGCGCACCAGGTCGATCTGGGCCGGTGTGACCAGGGTGCCGAAGGCGGACAGCACGCTCGCCAGCGGCGGGTAGATGATCTTCTGGGCATAGACCAGTTCCGCGACCATGCAGGCGTGGACCGGCCCGGCGCCGCCGAAGGCCAGCATCGGCATGCCGCGATAGTCGATGCCCCGGTCGGTGGCATGGGTGCGGGTGGCCGCCGCCATCTGCTCGCAGACCACCTCGAACACGCCCCAGGCGGCCTTTTCGGCGGTGAGCCCGAGCTTCTTGCCCAGCGCGCCGAGTGCCGCCCGCGCCCCGTCGGCGTCGAGGGTCATGTCGCCGCCCAGGAACCGGTCGGGATCGATGATGCCGAGAACCACGTCGGCGTCGGTCACGCACGGCT
This sequence comes from Amorphus orientalis, assembly GCF_030814015.1. NCBI lineage: Bacteria > Pseudomonadati > Pseudomonadota > Alphaproteobacteria > Hyphomicrobiales > Amorphaceae > Amorphus > Amorphus orientalis. Next base: position 517,762 of record NZ_JAUSUL010000003.1, on the reverse strand, counting down.
CCTCGCCGCCCCGCCCGTAGCACACCGGCCCGGGGATCGAGCCGGCGCTCTCCGGTCCCGTCTTCAGGAGGCCGAGGCTATCGATGGAGGCGATCGAGCCGCCGCCGGCGCCGATCTCGATCATGTCGATGGAGGGCACGGTGATCGGCATGCCGCTGCCCGGCTTGAACCGGTAGCGCCGGTCGACCTCGAAGATGCCGGTCACTAGCGGTTCGTGATCCTGGATCATGCAGGCCTTGGCCGTCGTCCCGCCCATGTCGAAGGAGATCAGGTCGGGGATGCCGAACAGGCGCGAGAAGTAGCAGGCGACCAGCGCGCCCGCCGCGGGACCGGATTCGATCATCCGGACCGGGAAGCGTCCGGCCCGCTCCGCGCCGATGACGCCGCCGTTCGACAGCATGATCAGCGGCTGCTGCGCAAAGCCGCGGGTGTCGAGCTCTTCGGTCAGCGCGGTGAGATAGGGCCGGGTGATCGGCACGGTGTAGGCGTTGATTGCGACGGTGGAGGTGCGCAGATACTCGCGCATCTGAGGTGCGATCTCGCTGGACAGCGAGACGAAGATTTCCGGCGCTTCCTCCGCGAAGATGGCCCGGACCTCGTCCTCGTTGGCGCTGTTGCGGTAGGCGTTGAGGAGGCAGACGGCGACGGACACCACACCGGCCTTTCGGCACTGGGCGATGATCTCGCGGACCGCCTCGCGGTCCACGCCCTTCTCCACGGTGCCGTCGGCATAGATGCGCTCGTCGAGGGTGAAGGTTCGCTCACTTGGGATCAGCGGCTCCGCGAACTCGATCTGCGGGTCGTACATGTCGTAGCGGTGCTCGTCGCGGATATAGAGGATGTCGCGAAAGCCCTGGGTGAGGATCAGGGCGACGCCCGGTCCCTTCCGTTCGATCAGGGCGTTCGTGACCACCGTTGTGGCGTGCACGACCACGTCGTCGACGTCGGACGGGCCGACGCCGGCACGGTCGAGCACCAGGTCGACGCCGCGGAAGAAGCCTTCCAGCAGATTGCCGTGGGTGGTCAGCGTCTTGTCCACGAAGCTGCGCCCGTCCGAGGCGAGCAGAACCGCGTCCGTGAACGTCCCGCCGATATCGATCGCGAGGGAAAACCGCGTCATCCAAAATACTCCGTGCAACCGAGACTGATTGAAATGGTCCGCCCCGCGCCCATGACGGCCGAGATCTGGTCCTCGTCCGGATCGGGTCGGATGCTCTGGACCGATCCGGCGATGTTGATGCTGCCGACGAAGGCGTGGTCGGCGTCGAAGATCGGGGCGGAGATGGCGTTGACGCCGGACAGCACCTCTCCCGGCGCGATCGCCCAGCCGCGTGCGCGCACGTCCGCGACCTGGCGTTCCAGCGCGGCGGGATCCGTCGTGGTGTCGGTGGTGATCGCGGGCAGTCCCCCAGCCCGCACGACGTCCCAGAGGCGCGGCGGGCCGAAGGCGAGCGCGAGCTTGCCCTGGGCCGTCGCATGGAAGGCCAGAAGCGCGCCCGGCCGGGTCACGATCTGGACCGGCGTTTCCATGCGCACGATGTCGATCACCCGCATGCCGGTCTCCTCGAGAACCGACAGGGTGGTGGTCTGGCCGGTGGCGTCGCGCAGCCGGATCATCTCCGGCCGCGCCACCGCGATGAGCTCGGTGGAATCGGCGACGGCCTGGCCCAGATGGTAGAGCTTGATGGTGAGCCGGTAGCGCTCGGTCTCCGGATCCTGGGCCACGTAGCCCAGCGCCACGAGGGTCTGCAGGAAGCGGTAGATCCGGGCCTTCGGCATATCCAGGCGCCGCGCGATGTCGGTCAGACGCATGCCCTCGCCGGCCTGCGCCATCTCCTCGATGATGCGGAAGGCGACCTGGGTCGATTGGTTCGTGGTCTTGTCGAGGCCGTCGGTCATGGCGGTCAGTTCCCGATCAATGCAGGCAGGGTCAGCGACAGCGCCGGAACCAGGCCGACGAGCGCCAGGACCACCAGGCAGATGCCGATCAGCGGCAGGGCGGCGCGGCTCACCTGGTCGAGGGGCACCCGGCCGATCGCGGAGACGATGAACAGGCACAGCCCGACCGGAGGCGTGATCATGCCGATCATCAGGTTGAAGACGATCATCACGCCGAACTGCACCGGATCGAGACCGATGACGGGGGCGAGCTGGTTGAGGATCGGCATCGCCAGGATCAGCGCGGCCAGCGGCTCGAGGAAGAATCCGAGCACCAAGAGGATGATGTTCAGAAGGATCAGGAGGAAAAGCGGCGAGTCGGTCAGCGACAGGAGGGCGGCTGCGATCGACTGGGGAATGTTCTCGATGCCGAGAATGAACGAGGTCATCGAGGCCATCGCCACGACCAGCATGACGCCGGCCGACATGGTCGCCGTCTCGTAGAAGGAGTTCACCACCTGGCGCGGGGAGAGGGAGCGGTAGATGACCGTTCCGATGAGCAGCGCATAGAGGGCGGCCACGGCCGCGGCTTCGGTCGGCGTGAACACGCCGGAGCGGATGCCGCCGACGATGATGACCGGAAGCAGCAGCGCCGGAAGCGCCCGGGCGATGACGCCGGGGCGCTCGGATTTCGGCATCACCGGCGGCAGCGGATGGTCCTCGCGGCGCGCCTTCCACAGCGCATAGGTGATCAGCAGGCCGCACAGCAGGAAGGCGGGCACGATGCCGGCCAGGAAGAGATCGGCGATCGAGGTGCCGGTGAGTACGCCATAGAGGATCAGCGACAGGGACGGCGGCACCAGCGGGCCGAGCAGGGAGCCGGTCGCCGTCAGCGCGGCCGCATAGGCCGGATTGTAGCCGTCGCGGCGCATCGCCGGGATCATCACGCTGCCGAGCGCGGAGGCTTCGGCCGTCGCCGCGCCCGAGACGCCGGAGAACATCATGCTGGCGATGATGTTCACGGCCGCCAGCCCGCCCTTGACCCGGCCGACCAGGATCTGGGCGAAGCGCACGATCTGCTGGGTCAGGTTCGCCGCCCCCATCAGATTGCCGGCGAGGATGAAGAACGGGATCGTCAGAAGGACGAAATTGTCGATCCCGGCGATCATCTTCTGCGGAAACGCCATCAGCAGCATGAGCTGGCCGTTGACGACCAGGTAGGTCAGCGAGGCCAGCCCCAGCGAGAACGCGATCGGGACGCCGAGAACGAGGAAGCCGAAGAAGGCGAGGAGGTAGAGGGTCATTCCGACAGCCCCTCCGGCGGGATCGGACGCAGGGCGTCGACGCTTCCGCCGCTTCTGAGGAGACCGACGTAAAGCCAGACGTCGACGAGCAGCCGGACGGCCAGGAGTGCCATGCCGAGTGGCAGGGCGGCATAGACCCAGAAGACGTGGGGCACGGTTTCCGGTCCCCATCCGAAGGTGTCCTCGAACAGGAAGCGGAAAGCCGGGATCGGCTGAGAGCCGACCATCTCGGCGAAGCGCAGGCCGTAGCGGACGAGCACCAGGCACAGCGCGGCCGAGACCAGGTTCACGACGATCGCCAGCCCGAGCGCCGCCTTGCGCGGCAGCGCGTCGCGCACCAGCGTGACGGCGGCCAGTTCGCCGCGCTCATAGGCGAAGACGGCGGCGATCAGCGAGACCCAGATCAGCAGATAGCGGCAGACCTCCTCCGCCCAGATCAGCGAGGCGTTGAAGGCGTAGCGCATGACGATCTGGAGCCCCATGATGGTCAGGAGCACGGCGATGAGCCCGACCAGAAAGCCCTTCATCGTCCGCTGATATCCGGTGCGAAGCCCTGAGAATGCCATCGGTGCGACCCCTTCTTGCGGCCGAGCGGGACCTGGCCGTCCGGCTTGGCCGGACGGTGCAGCAGGTGCCTGGACGATCCTTTACGGATCAGTCGGCGAAGTCGTCTTCCTGGTAGGCGGTGAGGTGGCGGTAGTCGTCGCGAACCGGTGCGAACACGTCGAGATTGACGGCCACTTCGTCGCCGACCGGCTCGCCGCAGTGCATCACGTCGGGCGGGATGCGGACGACTTCGCCCGCCCCGACCTCGACCACGTCATCGCCGATCGTGAATTTCACGCGTCCGGAGAGGATGTAGGCGAGCTGCTCGAACGGATGCGAGTGCGGGCGGACCTCCATCCCCGGCTGAAGCCAGTTCATCACCATCAGGGCGTTGTCGCCCCGAAAGGCGGTCCGGCTCACCCCGGGACGCACCTCCTCGCGGGGAAGCGTGTCCCATTTGTAGACGTTGGTCCGCCCGCTCATCTCAGTTCCCCTGGACCTGGTCGTAGAACTTCTGGATCAGCGGGTCTTTCTTGACCCACTCGTCGACCACCGGCTGGGTCTTCGCCCGCATGGCCGACAGATCGTCGAGCTCGCCGATCTCCACGCCCTGTTCCTTCAGGAACGCGATCGTGTCGGCCTCCTGGGCGGCGGCGATCTTGTACTGCTCCCGGGTGGTCTCGTGGCCGGCTTCGACCAGCGCCGCCTGCAGGTCTTCCGGCAGCTTGTTCCAGGACATGTCGGACATCATGATCACGCCCGGCCAGAAATAGTGGCCCGTCTTGGTCACGTGCTTGGCCGGTTCAAAGAGGCTTTCCGACTGGATCGAGGAGAGGTTGATCTCCACCGCGTCGATGGTGCCGGTCTCCAGCGCCGAATAGACCTCGCCGTAGGCCATGCCGATCGGGTTCACTCCGACGGCTTCCCAGGTGGCCTTGTGCAGCGGGATCGGAACGATGCGGGTCTTCAGCCCGGCGAAATCGTCGAGCGTGCCGACCTGCTTGTCCTTGGCCAGGAAGTGGCGCTGGCCCGCCTCGATGTAGCCGAGGCCCTTGATCTGCTTGGCGTTCAGCGTGTCGAGAAGCTCCTGGCCGACCGGCGAATCCAGCACCGCCGCCAGGTCCTCGTAGGAGGAGACCACGAACGGCAGCTGCAGCGCGTCGAACGACGTCGCGCCGATCACCAGGGGCAGCACCGGCGCCGACACGAGCGCGCCGTCGATCACGCCGATCTGCAGGCCCTCGAGGAGCTGCTTGTCGTCGCCGAGCTGGCGGTCGCCGTAGACCTCGATCTTGACCTTGCCGTCGGTCTTATCGGCGACCTTCTCGGCAAACATCTCAAGCCCCGTGTGGAACAGGTGCTTGGACGAGGCCGCGTGGCCGAACTTGAACGTGTAGTCCTGGGCATAGGCCGGCCCGGCCAGGATCAGGGCCGCGCCCGCAAGGGCCAAAAGACGCCGCATGGTAGTTCCTCCCTTATTTGTTTCGTTATTCAAAACCTTATATCACTAGTCAAAACTTAGTTCCTGTCTCTGTCAAGCGGTCTGATGACGTGGCCCGGGTTGCGATCGGGTCTGCGTCCATGCCGTCGGGACGGCCGCGACCTGCTGGCCGCCCGGTGGTCGGGTCGAAAGGTCTGTCGGGAAGTGTCGCGGTCGGCGGACTGCAGCACAGGCGCCGGCGCAGCGCAGACGCCATGCCGGGAACCGGAGATGACCCGGACGGGCTCTCGCCAATCCGGGTCGCACGGAGTGTTCCGATCCGAACCGGGAAGGGCCTAGCGCCCCATGAGGGCGGGCAGGAAGGTCGCGATCTGCGGGAAGGCGACGCACAGCATCAGGCCGACGATCTGCAGCAGGAAGAAGGGCAGGATGCCGCGATAGACGGTCCCCATGCCCACCTCGTTCGGCAGCGTGCTCTTGATATAGAACAGCGTGTAGCCGAACGGCGGGCTGATATAGCCCATCTGGATCGTCAGCGCGTAGAGCACGCCGAACCAGATCTCGTCGAAGCCGAGAAAGCGCACCACCGGCAGAAACACCGGTACGGTGAGCAGGATAATGCCGATCTCGTCGAGGACGGTGCCCAGGAACACCAGGATCAGCATCATCACCGCCAGCACCAGATAGGGGCTGACCTGCAGCGACTGGATGGTGCCGAGAAGCGCGTCGGCGCCGCCGAGCCCGGTGAAGATCGCCACATAGGCTTTTGCGCCGATGGTGATCCACAGGATCATCGCCGTAGACTTGAGTGTCACGCCGGACGAAGCGACCAGCATCGAGAGCGTCAGGTGGCGCCGCGTTGCGGCCGCGATGCAGGCGCCGAAGACGCCGACCGCCGCCGCCTCCGTCGGCGTGGCGACGCCGAAGAAGATCGAGCCCAGCACCATCACGATGATCAGCGAGGGCAGCACCAGCGTCTTCAGCGAGGCGAGGCGCTCGCCCAGGCTGGCGCGCGGCGCGTCGTCGACGCTCGGGGCCAGCTCCGGCTTCAGCCAGGACGCGATCACGATGTAGGCGATGTAGAGGGATGCCAGCAGGATGCCCGGCACGATGCCGGCGATCAGCATCTTGCCGATCGAGACCTGGGCGGTGACCGAATAGACGATGGTCAGCACCGAGGGCGGGATGAGGATGCCCAGCGTGCCCGAGGCGCAGATGGTGCCGGTCGCGAGTTTCGGGTCGTAGCCGCGCTTCAGCATTTCCGGCAGGGCCAGGATGCCCATGGCCGTGACCGCCGCGCCGACGACGCCGGTCATCGCCGCCATCACCACGCAGATGATCACGGTGCCGATCGCGAGCCCGCCCTTCACCCGGCCGAACCAGAGCTCCATGGCCCGGTAGAGGTCCTCGATGACGCCGGAGCGCTGCAGCACCACCGCCATGAAGATGTAGAGCGGGATGGCGAGCAGCGCCTCCGACCGCATGGTGTCGAACACCTGCAGGATCAGGATGATCAGCGCCTGCGGGTTCCAGAACAGGACCGTGAACAGGACGGACAGTCCGCCAAGCACGAAGGCCACCGGCAGGCCGGTCAGGAGAAAGACCGTAAGCCCGCCGAACATCAGGATGAGGATGAGATTGGAACTCACAGGGCGTCTCCCTGCGCATCCTCGGTCTGCTGCGGCGCGGGCTCGTTGAAGATGACCCTCAGCCACTCGGCGGCGGCCTGGAGGAGAAGCAGCGCCAGGGCGATCGGGATCACGAACTTGATCGGCCAGATCACCGGATTCCAGGAGGTGTAGGAGGTCTCGTTCAGCGCATAGGACTGCATCGCGAACGGCCAGGCGAAATAGAACAGGATCACCGCGTAAGCGCCGATGATCGGATAGTTGATGAGGTCGAAGATGCGGTTCATCCGCGGCGAGACCGACCGCCTGACCAGGTCCAGGTTCACGTGGCCGCCGATGTGCAGCAGGTAGGGTCCGCCGAGCAGGAAGAACGGCCCGAACAGGAGCGTGGCCAGCTCAAGCCCCCAGCTGGAGGGCGAGTTGAACAGGTAGCGCGCGGTCACCGCGTAGAGCATGACCGGGACGATCACCAGCATCAGCAGGCTGGCCGCCTTGTAGAGCAGGTGATTGAGCGCCGTGATCCAGCGGACGACGGCGGCGATCGGGCCGGGCATGCTGTGTTCTCCGAATAGACGCGGACGGCGGAAGCATGGTGTCCCGCCGTCCATTCTCCTGACCGGAGAGTCCTACTGGATCAGGCCCAGCTCTTTCATCTGCTCGACCTGGGAATCGAGGATGCGGGTGGCCAGCTCGTTGTCCTTGGTCGCCTTGCGCCAGGACTCCATCGCCTTGGAGCGCGCCTCGGTGACGTCGTCCTCGGAAAGCTCGATTACCTCGACGCCCTGCTCCTTGAAGGCTTCCAGAGCGCTCTTGTCGCTCTTCGTCTTGGCGGCCTGATAGGCGTCCGAGACTTCCTTGGCGGCCGTGGCGAGGGCCTCCTTGTAGGAGTCCGGCAGCTGGTCGTAGGCGGCCTTGTTGGCGACGTAGGAGGTCGCCGTCGTCGGCTGGTGCACGCCCGGCAGGATGATGTACGGCGCGACTTCCGCGAGGCCGGCATCGAGATTGGCCTGCAGGTCACCGCGGTCGGCGATGTCGATCAGGCCCTTGTCGAGGGCGGAGTAGACCTCCGAGGTCGGCAGCGGCGACACGGCCACGCCGAAGTCGCTCATCACCGACGAGGCGAGACCCACGAAGCGGCCCTTCTTGCCGTCGAAGTCCTCGATGGATTCGATCTTCACCTTCGAGTGGATCGGCTCCTGGTCGTAGATCGACGGCGCGATGTAGTAGAGGCCGGCCGGGGCGTAGGCCTCCCGGGCCATCTCGAGGCCGCCCTTCTCGTAGAACCAGTCGGCGTACTGACCGGATTCCGGATAGCCGAACGGGATCGTCGAGGTGAACGCCAGCGCCGGGATCTTGCCGGCCTCGTAGCCGTCGAAGGTCTTCATCATCTCGAAGGCGCCGCCGCGCACGGCGTCGAAGGCCTGGGCCGGCGGAACCAGCTGGCCGGCCGAGAAGAGCTCGATCTGGAACTTGCCGTCGGTCAGCTCGGCGACCCGGTCGACATACATCTGCTCGTACTGCTGCGGCGTGGTGCCGCCGTCCCAGAGCGCCTGCATGCGCCAGTTCACCGTTTCGCCGTCCTGGGCGAAGGCGGCGGAGCCGAGCGAGGCGACCGCCAGCGAAGCCGCGGTCACCATGAGCGCCGTGCGGCGCGTGACTGTCCTGGTCATGGGTGTTTCTCCTTCAAGGATCTGATCGTTGTTGTGATTGGGCCGGTCAACGCGACACGAACGACGGATCGCGATCAGTCGCTCCCGCGCATCTCGGCCAGAATTTCGCGCGCCCTGTCGGTGCGCACGTCGTGGTCCTCGGCGAGCCTGCCCGCCACGACCTCGATCTCGTTGCCGACGGCGCCGGCGACGATGGCGATGTTGCGGGCGTGCAGCGCCATGTGGCCGCGCTGGATGCCCTCGGTGGCCAGCGCCCTGAGCGCCGCCATGTTCTGGGCGAGACCCACCGCGACGGTGATCTCTCCCAGCTCCTGGGCGCTTTCCACGCCGAGGATCTTCAGTGCCGCCTGGGCGACGGGATGGGTCTTGGTGGCGCCGCCGACGAGGCCGACCGCCATCGGCATCTCCAGGGTGCCGACCAGGCAGCCCTCCGTGTCCACCTCCCAGCTCGTCAGCGAGGTGTAGGTGCCGGAGCGGGCGGCGAAGGCATGAGCGCCGGCCTCGATGGCGCGCCAGTCGTTGCCGGTCGCCACGATCACCGGGTCGATGCCGTTCATGATGCCCTTGTTGTGGGTGGCCGCCCGGTAGGGATCGATCACGGCCAGCTCGTGGGCGTCGAGAATGCCTTCGACCATCCGTTCGCCGGAGAATTCCTTGGTCGCGAGCGCCGACTGGGGCACCCGGACCCGGGCGCGGGAAAGGCGCCGGTCGGCGAGGTTGGAGAGGATGCGCAGGCGCACGCGGCCGCCGGTCAGCTCCTCGATCGTGGGCGCGACCGCCTCGGCCATCGTGTTGACGGCGTTGGCGCCCATGGCGTCGCGCACGTCGACCAGCAGGTGCAGCACCACCATCGCGCCGCGCCTGGTGTCGGGGAAGACGTGGACCTCGATGTCCTTGCAGCCGCCGCCCAGCTTCACCAGGAAGGCGTCGCGGCTGTTGGCGATCTCCAGGATCTGCTCGCGCGCGGCCAGGATCTTGAGGCGCGCGCCGTACGGGTCGGTGATGCCGAGCACCTGGACCTGGGCGCGCATGACGGGGGCTGTCGACGAGGTCTGGAAGCCGCCATGGTCGCGGGCGATGCGCGCCATGTAGGACGCGGCGGCGACCACCGAGGGCTCCTCGACCGCCATCGGGATCAGGTAGTCGCGGCCGTTGACGGTGAAGTTGGTGGCGATGCCCATCGGCAGCTGGAACGTGCCGATGACGTTCTCGATCATGCCATTGGCGCGCGCCAGCTCCAGCGCGGCCGGATCGCCGAGCGTGGCGGCATCCTCGCTGGCAAGGCCGGCGGCCTCGGCGAGCTGCTCCAGGCGCTGCTCGGGAGTCTTATTGCGATAGCCCTCAAGGCGCGAGTTCAGCGAACGCCGTACTGCCGACATGATCGTTTCCATCACCCGAATTGCTGCATCTCTTGCTTGGATGCGGACGACGATTGTCCTATTGTTATTGGGACAATCAAGGGACAGTTACGGCCGATTGCGGGGTGACTGTCCCAGTACTTACCTGGGGACGATTTCGTGAAGCGCACCGGGACGCGGGTCGAGGCGATCGTCGGCAAGGTGTCCGCCGGGCTGGCAAACGGCGCCTACAAGGTCGGCGACAGGCTGCCTTCGGTGCGTCAGGCCGCCGAGGACTACGGCGTGTCCAAGAACACCATGGCCGAGGCCTACGACCGTCTGGTCGCCCAGGGACTCCTGGAGGCGCGCGCAGGATCGGGCTTCTACGTCTCGCACCTGGAGCTTCCGCGCCCGACGGCTCCGCCGCCCCACGTGGCCACCGCCGTCGATCTCGTCACGCTGCTCGGCGAACAGCTCGACCGCCGCTACGAGGTGCGTCCGGGAGACGGACGGCCGCCGTCGTCGTGGATGGAGGGCTCGGAGCTCCGGCGCCATTTCGCCAGCTTCAAGGCCGCCGGGCCGGAGAGCGTCGATTTCGGCTACGGCTCGTCGCGGGGATACGAGCCCCTGCGCGAGCGGCTGCGGCTGATGCTGCTCGACCGGTCGATTTCCGTGGAGCCGGACGGCCTCCTCCTGACCAGCGGGGCGAACCACGCCCTCGACCTGATCGTCCGCCATCTTCTGGAGGCCGGCGACACCGTACTGGTCGACGATCCCGGCTACTATCCGCTGTTCGCCAAGCTCGCGCTGGCCAAGGTCCGCATCGTCGGGGTGAAGCGCAATCCGGACGGTCCCGACCTCGACGACCTCACCGCCAAGCTGGCGCTTCACCGGCCCCGGATCTTCTTCACCCAGTCCCAGGCCCACAATCCGACCGGGGGATGGCTGTCGCCGCCCGTCGCCTTCGGTCTGCTCAGGGCGGCCGAGCGCTGGGGCACGCTGGTGGTCGAGAACGACGCCTTCGCCGACATCCTGCCGCCGAGCCTGCCGCGGCTTGCCGCCCTCGATCAGCTCAACCGGGTGCTTTATGTCGGCACGTTTTCCAAGACGCTGTCGGCCAGCCTGCGCTGCGGCTTCGTGGCCGGCCATCCCGACCTGATCGGCGCGCTCGCCAACCTGAAGATCCTGACCTCCGTCGCCACCTCCGACTTCGTCGAGCGTTTCGTCCTCAACCTGATCCAGGGCGGTCAGTATCTGCGGCACATCCGCCGTCTGCGTGCCCGGATCGAGGCGGCCCATCGCGCCTCCGTCAGCGATCTGGAAAGCGTCGGTCTCCGGCTGAGGCCGGGGAAAAGCCCGGGCTTCTATCTCTGGGCCGACCTGCCCGACCATGTCGACGAGCTGGATCTGTGCCGGCGCGCGGCGGCCGAAAGCATCTTCCTGGCGCCGGGAAGCGTGTTTCGGCCCGACCGGGAGGGCGACCGTCCGGCGGCGCTCCGCTTCAACGTCGCCTACGGCTCCGACCCGAAACTGCTGACATTCCTCGCCGGCGCCTTCTGAGCGCCGTCCCTCCCTCCGAAGCATCCAGGTTCCCGTCATGAGTCCCCTTCCCGCCCGCGTCCGCATCGTCGAAGTCGGCCCCCGCGACGGCCTCCAGAACGAGGCGGAGATCGTGCCGGCCGACGTCAAGATCGAGCTGATCGACCGGCTTGCCGCCGCCGGCTGCGAGACCATCGAGGCGGGCAGTTTCGTCTCGCCCAAATGGGTGCCGCAGATGGCCGACACCGCCGAGGTGCTGGCCGGCATCGAGCGCCGGCCCGGCGTCGGCTATCCCGTCCTTGTGCCCAACATGAAGGGGCTCGAGAGGGCGCTGGACAGCGGGGTGGAGGAGGTCGCCGTCTTCGCCGCCGCCTCCGAGGCGTTCTCCCGGCGCAACATCAACTGCTCGATCTCCGAAAGCCTGGAGCGGTTCGCCCCGGTGACGGAAGCGGCCGCCGCGAGGGGGCTCAAGGTCCGCGGCTACGTCTCCTGCGTGCTCGGCTGCCCCTACCAGGGCGAGGTGCCGCTCGCCGACGTGGCGCGGGTGTCGAAGGCGCTCACCGACATGGGCTGCTACGAGGTCTCGCTTGGCGACACGATCGGGGTCGGCACGCCGCTGAAGGCGGCCCGCATGGTCGAGGCGGTTGCCGCGGACGTGCCCGTGGACCGGCTCGCCCTCCACTTCCACGACACCTACGGCCAGGCGCTGGCCAACATCTATGCCTGTCTCGGGCTGGGCGTGAGCGTGATCGACGCTGCCGTCGGCGGGCTCGGCGGCTGTCCCTATGCCAAGGGGGCGAGCGGGAACGTGGCGAGCGAGGATCTGGTCTACATGCTCGACGGCATGGGCATCGCGACCGGAATCGATCTGGCCGCCCTGACGGAGACGGCCCGTTTCATCTCGGCGGCGATCGGCCGCGCGCCCGCCTCCCACGTGGCGAAGGCGCTCGGCTGAACAGCTTGCGCCGGGCCGCGTCAAGCTTCGGACGGAATGCGGTTTTCTTCCAGCCAGGCGCGGTCGCCGTCGTCGATCATGTGCCAAAGGACGGTCCAGAAGCCGCGCACGGCGTCCGGACCGGCGGCCTCGTAGGCCCGGGCGATCCGGTCGAACTGGCGCGCCGTCAGGCGGTCGAACAGCTCCTGACCGGCCTCCGTGATGTAAAGCTGACGCTGGCGCCGGTCCGTCATCGACGTCTTCTGCTCGATCAGCCCCTTGCGCAGCAGCTCGCCCATCGGCCGCTGCACGTTCTGGTGGGTGACGCGAAGGATCGACAGCATCTCGCCGACGGTGATGCCGGGGGTCTGGGAGACGAAGTAGAGAATGCGATGATGCGTCCGGCCGAACCCGAGCTCGGTCAGGGTGCGATCGGCATCCTCGGCCAGGTTCAGGTGCGCGAAGAAGTGAAGCTCGAGGCCGCGATGCAGCGCTTCCGTCGAGGCCCAGGGCCGCTCCTGCGGGTCCCGGCTGCGGGAGCGCGCCGCGGTTGCGGACGTGTCGGTCTTTTCGGTCGTCATGCGGGCCGCGCCGGTCCTTGTGGTTGCGGGCTTCACCTGGAGCCTATCGACCTACACACAGGGCGAGATGTGCGCAATTCAGATAAGCGCGCATTTCCGTATATTACAATCTTGTTGACATAAATTTTGGGCGCGGATTACTCTCCTCCCCAACCCGCGGAGACGGGCCTGAATCATATCGGGAGGACTGCCATGCATAAGGGCTTGCGCACGACGTGCGCGCTTTCTGTCGCCGCGCTCGCGGGCCTCTGGGCCACCGGGGCCGTCGCTCAGGACAAGGAATTCAAGATCGGCGGCGTGGTCGCGATGAGCGGCGCCTACGGTGTCATCGGCGAGGCGATGCAGCGCGGGGCCGAACTGGCCGTGGAGATGCGCGGCGGCACGGTTCTCGGTGCCCCGATCGTCTTCGACTGGCAGGACACCGAAACCAAGCCCCAGGTCGCCGTCCAGAAGGCCACGAAGCTGATGGCCGGCGGTGCGAACATGCTGTTCGGCGCGGTCAGTTCCGGGTCGACGCTCGCGGTCATGAAGGTCGCCGAGCGCCGCAAGGTCCCGCTGCTGGTCACGCTTTCGGCGAGCGACGAGATCACCGGTTCGCAGATGTCGAAATATGCGTTCCGCACCTCCAACCCGGTCAACATGGAAAACCAGATGATGGCCGAGTTCGCGTCGAAGGAGGGCCTCACGAAGGTCTACGGCGTCGTCGCGGACTACGCCGTCGGCCGGGAGATGTGGGACAATCTCAAGGCCAAGCTCGAGGCCAAGAACATCGAGATCGTCGCCGAGGACTTTCCGCCGCTCGGCAACAAGGACTACGCGATCATCATCGACAAGGTCGGCAAGTCCGACGCGGACGGCGTCGCGATGATCATGACCGGCGGGGATGCCATCACGTTCCTGAAGCAGTCCGGCCAGGTCAGCCTGAAGGACGAGAAGGCGGTCTTCGGGACCATGATCATGGACGAGCTGATGGGCAGCGCCGTCGGCGATCAGAGCTACGGCGTGAACTCCACCCTGCGCTATCACTTCTCGACCGAGAACGAAGCCAACTCCGCCTTCGTGAAGGCCTTTCACGACAAGTACGGCGAGTTCCCGAACCAGTTCGCCGGCGAGGCCTTCGACGGCCTCTCCTGGTTCCTCGATGTGGTCGAGGAGACCGGGAGCTGGGACGCGGACGACTGGGTGACGGCGTTCGAGACCAGCACCTACGAGACCTCCGTCGAGGGCGTGAAGACGATGCGGGCCTGCGATCATCAGGCAGCGCAGATGGGCGTCTTCGGCAAGGCGGTGAAGGGCGAGGCGCCGTATCCCGACGTCACCATGGACGTCACCTACACCTTCGAGCCCGATCTCCTGTTCGCCCCGTGCGCAGACTGAACGCTCGCCTCGGCCTGCCGCGTCGCATGTGCTGCGGCGCGGCGGGTCCTTCCGGTGCGCTTCCCATCGCCTGACAGGATCCCACCATGCGGATGATCGACTACTTCCGTAAGGGCGTCGAGCGGGCGCCCGACCGGCCCGCCTTTGTCGACGACACGATCGCCATCACCTACCGGGAGATCGACGACCTCGCGTCGCGGATCGCCGGGGCGATGCCGGAAAGCGGGCCAGAAGGGGTCCGGGCGGCCGTCTACAGCCCGAACCATCCGCTCGCGTTCGCCTGCATCATGGGCATCTTCTATGCCGGTGGCGTCTGGGTTCCGGCCAACGCCCGCAACACGGTCGCGGTGAACGCCCACTTCCTCTCCATGACCGGCTGCGAGATCCTGTTTTACCACTCGAGCTTTCAGGCCGAGGTCGACGAGCTGCGTGAGCGCGTGCCGTCCATCGGCCTCACAATCTGCATCGATGCCGAGGGTGGCAAGGGCGAGCCGTCCCTGGACGCGTTCATGGCGTGGGGCACGGGATCCGCGCCCGACGTGCCGGACGATCCCGACCGGATCGTCACGATCTTCCCGACCGGCGGGACCACCGGCCTGTCGAAGGGGGCGCCCTGGTCCCACCGCACCTGGGAGGCGATGATCAGCGCCTTCTGGCACTGCATGCCGAACGAGGAGCCGTCCGTCCATCTCGTCGCCGGCCCGATGACCCACGCCGCCGGCGGCCTTGCCCTGATGATGGTGCCGCGGGCCACCACCAACGTGGTGCTGCCGAAGGCGGATCCGGAGCTCATCATGCAGGCGATCGAGCGGCACCGGGTCACCCACGTCTATCTGCCGCCCACCGTGCTTTACATGATGCTCGCCCATCCCGACGTGCGGACCTACGACTACTCGTCGCTCAAATATTTCGTCCTCGCCGCGGCGCCGATCGCGCCGGAGAAACTGAAGCAGGCGATGGACGTGTTCGGGCCGGTCATGTGCCAGTGCTACGGCCAGGCCGAAGTGCCGATGTTCATGACGTTCCTGTCGACGGCCGATCTGCAGGGCGCGACCTCGAACGCAGGCGCCCGGCGTTACGCAAGCTGCGGGCGGCCCACCATGAACGTCCGCCTGGCGATCATGGACGACGAGGGCACCGTCCTGCCGCCGGGCGAGCGCGGCGAGATCGTCGCCAAAGGGTCTCTGGTCTTCCCCGGCTACTACCGCAATCCGACCGCCACCGAAGAGGTCTCCCGGTTCGGCTGGCACCACACCGGCGACGTCGGCTACCGCGACGAGGACGGGTTCATCTACATCGTCGACCGCAAGAAGGACATGATCGTCACCGGCGGCTTCAACGTCTTCTCCGTCGAGATCGAACAGGTTCTTTTGTCCCATCCGGCCGTGCGCGAATGCGCCGTTGTCGGCGTGCCCGACGACAAGTGGGGCGAGGCGGTCAAGGCGGTCATCGAGGTTCGGCCGGGCGTTGCGACCAGCGAGGCGGAGCTGATCGCGCTGGTCAAGGCGGAACTCGGCAGCGTGCACGCGCCGAAATCCATCGAGATCTGGGACGAGCTGCCGCGCAGCGGCAACGGCAAGGTGCTCAAGCGCACCGTGCGCGAAGCCTTCTGGAAGGACCACGAGCGGGCCGTCTGACGACGGAATCCGCCAGGGAGAAATGCCATGTCGAACGATGTCTACGTGCTCGGGGTCCACACCACCGCGTTCGGCCGGCGGCCGGATGCGTCGATCAAGGATCTGACCCGGGAAGCCTATCTCGGCGCGCTCGCCGACGCCGGCCTCGAGACCGGTCGGGACATCGAGGCCGCCTGGTTCGGCAACTGCCTGATGTACTACTGGGGCCAGGCGCTGACCCGCGGCAACATCGCCTTCATTCCGCTGGTCCGCGAGGGGCTGTTTCCCGACCGGGCGCCGATCGTGAACGTCGAGGGGGCCTGCGCCACCGGCAGTCTCGCCATCGCCGGGGCGGCCAAGGAGATCCGGGCCGGCGACGCCGACGTCACGCTTGCGATCGGTCTGGAGAAACTGTTCGATCAGAAGGATCCGCGCGCGATCTTCCCCCATTTCGCCGGCGGGATGGACCTGCTCGATCCCCAGGAATGGGAAGCGGAATACAGCGCGATCGGCGAGAAGATCGGCGTTCCGTTCCGGCCGGGCGAGGACCGCACCATCGCCATGGACACCTACGCCATGCAGGCGAACTATCACATGGCGACCTACGGCACGACGGCCGAGCAGATCGCCGTCGGCGCGGCCAAGAACCACTGCAACGGCGCGCTCAACGAGAAGGCCCAGTACCGTTTCGAGATGACCCCGGAGGAGGTGCTCGCCGACCGGCCGATCTCCGCGCCGCTGACGCGCGCCATGTGCGCCCCGATGGGTGACGGCGCGGCCGCCGCCATCCTGTGCTCGGAACGCTTTTTGAAGACGCAGCCGGCCGCCGTGCGGGATCGCGCCATCCGCATCGCCGGACTTGGGCTTGCCGGCGGCAAGTACCGTGGCCTCGACGAGCCGAGCCTGACCCGGGCCGCCGCCGACAAGGCTTATGCCCAGGCCGGCATCGGGCCCCGCGACATCGATCTGGCGGAGGTGCACGACGCCACCTCGTTCTGCGAAATCTATCAGTGCGAGATGATGCGGTTCTGCGAGGAAGGCGAGGGCGGTGCCTTCGTCGGCAGCGGGGCGACCAAGATCGGTGGAGAGCTGCCGGTCAACACGTCCGGCGGGCTCGTCTCCAAGGGCCACCCGATCGGCGCCACCGGCGTGTCCATGTGCTACGAACTCGCCACCCAGCTCAGGGGCGAGGCCGGGGCCCGGCAGGTCGAGGGCGCGACCTACGCGCTGCAGGAGAACGGCGGAGGCATCATCGGCATGGAAGAGGCGCTTGCCGCCGTCTCCATCTACGAGCGGATCCGATGACCTCACGCCCCCGCACCGCCGTCTCGGGGAGGATGCCATGGTCGCCACCGCGCTGATCGGCCTCAGCATCGCGATGCTGCTTTTCCTGCTCGCGGCGGGGCTGACCCTCGTCTTCGGGATGCTGGGCGTGATCAACTTCGCCCACGGCGCCATCTACATGCTGGGTGCCTTCGGCGCGTTCGAGGTCTACCGGACCACCGGCAGCTTCTGGCTTGCGCTGGTCGTCGCGCCGATCGTGGTGGCGCTGATCGGCGCGGCCATGGAGGTGGTGCTGCTGCGCCCGCTCTATGACCGCGACCATGTCGAACAGCTCCTGATGACGTTCGGCGCGATCCTGGTCATCGAGGAGGCGGTCCGCATGGTGTGGGGGCTCGGCTACCGGGACCTGCCGCTTCCCTCCGCGCTTGAAGGCTCGGTGCCGGTCCTCGGCGACCAGGTCGCGGTCTACCGGCTGTTCCTGCTGGCGGCGGGGACGGCGGTGGGCGCGGGCCTCTTCCTCCTGATCGAGAAGACCCGGCTCGGCATGGTCCTGCGCGCGGCGATGAGCTATCCGACGATGGTGCGGGCGCTGGGCATCCGCGTCGACCGGGTGCGCACCATCGTGTTCGCCGTGGGGGCGGCCCTGGCGGCGCTCGCCGGGGCGATCGCGGCCCCCATCGTGCCGATCCAGGTGGGCATGAGCTTCACCATCATCGTCGACTGTTTCGTGGTCGTCATCCTCGGCGGGCTGGGCAACATCCGCGGCGCGATCGCCGCCGCGATCCTGCTGGGCCTGGTGCAGGCGTTCGGCCAGCACTACTTCCCGTCCTGGATCGAGGTCGTCACCTACGTCGTGCTGATCGGGGTGCTCTTGATCCGGCCTCAGGGCCTGTTCTCCGCAGCCCCGGCGCGGAAGGCCTGAGCGATGAGCCGGTCGCGCTGGATCTCCAGCCTCATTCTCACCTTCTCGATCCCGCTGGTGGCGGTGGCCGCCGCCTTCGCCAGCGACGCGGGCACCCAGTACCTGATCGCGCTGATCCTGGTCTGGAGCATCTTCGCGGTCGGCTTCGACCTGGTGTTCGGCGTGGCCGGCATCCTGTCCTTCGGCCATGCGGCTTTCTTCGGGGCCGGGGCCTATGTCTACGCCGTGCTGACCCTGGACTACGGTGTCTCCGGCCTTGCCGCCCTCGGCGCAGCGGTCGCGATGGGCACGGTCATGGGCGCGCTCTTCGGTGTCGTGACGCTCAGGGTGACCGGGATCTATCTCGCCCTCACCACCCTGGCGCTCGCCCAACTCGTGCATCACCTGGTCGAGGTCAAGCTGAAGGGGATCACCGGCGGCACCGACGGCCTGGCCGGGGTGCCGCGGCCCGAACTCTTCGGCATCGATTTCTACGACGACCGCATGTTCGTGGTGTTCGTGGCGGCGATCTTCTTCGTCCTGATGTTCGCCAACGCGGTGATGCGCGCCTCGCCGTTCGGAGAGGTGCTGCGCGCCATGCGCCAGAACGAGGTCCGCGTCGAGCAGCTCGGCTACGACGTGCGTCTCTACAAGCTCTCCGCCTTCGCCATTTCCGGCGGCTATTCCGGCATCGCCGGCGGGCTGCTCGGCGCACTCGTCATGTATGTGGGCCCGGAGATGACCCGCTGGATCACCTCCGGCGACGTGCTGATCATGACGGTGCTCGGCGGCCGCGGCACGTTCGCCGGCCCGGTGCTGGGGGTGGTCGTCTTCGAGTGGCTGAAGGAGTCCGTCTCCGGCTACACCGAACACTGGTACGGCGTGCTCGGCATCGTCTTCATCCTGATCACGCTCTACATGCCGGGAGGCCTGATTGGGCTCCTGAGCCGGCTCACGAAGCGGCGGGCGCAGCCGCGGCGCCCACGCCGGGCGGACGCCGAGCGCGCTTCCGGGCGATCTTCGGAGGCGGCATGAGCGCGGTGCTGTCCTGCTCGAACCTCTCGGTGTCGTTCGGCTCGTTCGCCGCCCTCTCCGACGTCACCCTCAATTTCGAGGACGGTGCCACCACCGCCCTGATCGGGCCAAACGGCGCGGGCAAGACCACCTTCCTCAATGCGCTCGCCGGCCTGCAGCGGGTCAGTTCCGGCACGATCCGTCTCGACGGCAGCGACATCACCGTCCTGTCCGCCCATCGCCGAGCCCGGATGGGCATGGCGCGCTCCTTCCAGATCGTCACCGTGTTCCCGCAGATGACGGTGCTGGAGAACGTCCAGGTCGCCCGGATGCGGGCCCACATGAAGGTCGCTGTCCCGTGGCGCACGCTGGCGTCCTTTCCGGCGGTGGAGCGGGAGGCGCGCGCGGCGCTCGAGCGCTTCGGCCTCGCCGACGTCGCCGATGTTCCCGCCGGCACCCTCTCCCACGGCCGCCAGCGCGCGCTTGAACTCGCCATCGTGCTGGTCAACGCGCCGCGCGTCCTCCTTCTTGACGAGCCGCTTGCCGGCGTGGGCCGGGCGGAGCTGGATCATTTCGCCGATCTGGTGCGGGAGGTCAGCGCCCGACAGACGACGATCCTGGTCGAACACAACATGGACGTCCTGATGACGCTGGCCCGGGACATCGTCGTTCTGGTCGGAGGACAGGTGCTGGCCCGCGGCGGACCGGAGGCGATCCAGGCGGATCCGAAAGTGCGCGAGGCCTATCTTGGAGCATGAAACCCTGGCCATGGAGGCGGCGGACGTCTTCTACGGCGCCGCCCAGGCCCTGCACGGCGTCTCGCTGTCGGTCGCGCGCGGCGAGGTGGTGGCGCTAGCCGGACGCAACGGCGCGGGCAAGTCGACCACGCTGAAGGCCATGTCCGGGCTTCTCCCCCTCAGCGCCGGCGTATTGCGGCTGGACGGCAAGGCGCTCTCAACGCCGACGCCGGAAGACATGAACCGGGGCGGGATCGCCTACGTGCCCGAGGACCGGCAGATCTTCCCCACCCTCACCGTCGAGGAGAACCTCGCCATCGCGAAGGTGGTGCGGCGGGGCGGATCGACATGGGGCGTGGACGACGCGTTCGCCCTGTTCCCCCGGCTGGCCGAGCGTCGCCGCGCCCTCGGGCAGGCCCTGTCCGGCGGCGAAAAGCAGATGCTGGCCATCGGGCGTGCCATGATCTGCGCGCCGCGGTTCCTGCTGCTCGACGAGCCGATGGAAGGGCTCGCGCCGAACATCGTGTCGGGGCTTGTGGAGTCGATCCGATCGATCGTGGCGACCGGGGTCGGCGTCATCCTCGTGGAGCAGAATTTCCGGGTGCCGGCGGAACTCGCCTCCCGGTTCGTCATCCTCGATTCCGGACGGGTCGGCTGGGCCGGCGACAAGGCCGCGCTGGAGACAGATACGGCGCGGGTCTCGTCTCTTCTGTCCGGCACCGCCGCGACCTGAGCCTTCCATGGCCTGCTACGGCATGTAGGCGCCGCCGTTCACCCAGAGCACCTGGCCGGTCATGTAGCGGCTGTCGGGACCGAGCAGGAAGCGGATCGGCCCGACCACGTCCTCCGGCTGCGCGAGGCGCTTGAGCGGCAGGTTCGCGGCGTAGGCATCCACCGGAATGTCCGGCTCCGCGCTCTCGTCGGAGCGGCCGGTGCCGCCGCGCAGGAAGGCGGTGTCGACGGCACCCGGCGCGACGATGTTGACGCGCAGGCGGGGCGCCGTCTCCAGCGCGAACGTCTTGCCGAGCGCGATCACACCGGCCTTGGAGGCGGCGTAGGAGCCGAAGCCCGGCCGGATGTACTGGCCAAGCCCTGAGGCGAGCAGCACCGCGCCGGCACCGTCCGAAAGAAGCGGCAGGATCGCCTTCGTCGCGAGGAACAGGCCGCGCAGGTTCACCGCGATGATATCGTCGAAATAGTCGGTCGCCGTCTCCGCAAGCGGCTGGATCCGGTTGTTGTAGCCCACCAGATTGACGAAGCCGTCGATGTTCGGGGCTGCCTCCGCAAGCTCCTTCACAGCCGCCGCGATCGAGGCTTCGTCGTGGACGTCGATCCCGATCGTCCGGGTCTCGAGCGGATGGCGCTCCAGTGAGGCCGGGAGGTCGAGCACGATCGCCTCGTCGCCGCGCGCGATCAGATCCGCCACGAGCACGCGGCCGATACCGCCGGCGCCGCCGAGAACCGCGATGCGGCGGCCGCCGTCCCGCCCGCTCATGCCGGCGCACCGGCGGTGCGGGTCGCGCCGATCTCGGCGATGAAGGCGAGGATTTCGGCTTCCGAGACCACGTCGGCGTACTTGGCGTTCATGTCGAACAGGTTGGCCTCGTGCGGTGCCGGATGTCGGTCGCCGCAGGCATCGGCCACCACCGTGGTGATGAAGCCGTGGGACATGGCGTCGACGCAGCTCGCGCGCACGCAGCCGCTGGTGGTCAGCCCGGTCAGGATCACGTTGTCGACCCCGGCCGCCGTCAGCGTCGAGGCCAGCGAGGTGCCGAAGAAGGCGCTCGGATACTGCTTGGAGACGACGATCTCGTCGGGCTCGGGCACCAGACCGGCGGCGAACTCGGCGGTCTTGCGGCCGCGCACGAAGTTGGCGAGCGGCTTCGCCTTCTCGAAGAAGCGGCCGCCGTTGAGGCCGCCCTCCTGATAGGTCACCTCGGTCAGAACGACCGGGACCCCCGCCTCACGGGCTGCCGCCCGGATCCGGAGCGCCGACGCCAGCGCGTCGTCGACCCCGGCGTAGAGATCGCAGTCCGGGTCGAAATAGGCATGGGCGAAGTCGACCAGCACCAGCGCGGGATTGCGGCCGAAGCCGACCCGGTTGGAGTAGGCGCGCTTGTAGTTCTCGGCGAGATCGTCGGTCATCGGGCAGGGTCCTCGAACAGCCAGGGCTGGGCGTCGCGATGGGCGCGTTCGAAGGCGTCGATGGCGGCGCCCTCGTCGCGCAGGAGCAGGTCGGTCTCGTCCCAGCCGTTGACGAGCATCTGGCGCTCGGTCTCCGGCAGGTCCAGGTCGGCGACCTTGTCGCCCTCGACATGGAAGGTGCGCCGCTCCAGGTCGATTTCGAAGCTTTTCTTCTCCTGGGCAAGCGCGCCCAGCGTCTCGATCTGCGCCTGGGGGAGCGTGATCGTGAGCACGCCGTTCTTGGCGCAGTTGCCGGCGAAGATCTCGCCGAAGCTCGGCGCGATCACGCAGCGGATGCCGTGCCCGGCGAGCGCCCAGACCGCCTGTTCGCGGCTCGAGCCGCAGCCGAAGCCATCGCCGGCGATCAGGATTTTTGCGTCCGCGAACTCCGGATCGTCGAGGACGAAGCCGGGGATCGCGTTGCCGTCGCGGTCGAACCGGCGATCGTGGAACGCGTACCGGCCGAGCCCGTCGCGGTCCATCAGCAGGAGAAAGCGGGCCGGGAAGATGATGTCGGTGTCGACGTTCTCCTCGGGCAGAAAGGCGGCGCGGGAGGTAATCCGGGTGAGCGGCGTCATGCCGGCTCCTCCACCAGATCGCGCACGTCGACCAGATGGCCGGCGATCGCGGCCGCTGCGGCCATCGCCGGGTTCATCAGGTGGGTGCGGCCGCCGGGCCCCTGCCGGCCCTCGAAGTTGCGGTTGGAGGTGGAGGCGCAGCGCTCGCCGGGATCGAGCCGGTCGCCGTTCATGGCCACGCACATGGAGCAGCCGGCATCGCGCCATTCGAAGCCGGCCGCGCGGAAGATGTCGGCGAGGCCTTCCCGTTCCGCCGCGGCGCGCACCAGGCCGGAGCCCGGCACCACGATCGCCTTGACGCCCGGCGCCACCTTGCGGCCCTTCGCGATCCCGGCGGCGAGCCGCAGGTCGTCGAGCCGCCCGTTGGTGCATGAGCCGATGAAGACGCGGTCGATTCGGACCCGGTCCAGCGGCGTGCCGGGCTCGAGGTCCATGTAGGCGAGTGCCTTGCGGCGGCGCTCGCCGCGGGCGCGATCCGGGTCGGCGTCGGGGTCGGGGATCGCCGACGAGATCGGGGCGGCATCCTCCGGGCTCGTGCCCCAGGTCACGAACGGGGCGAGATCGCCCACGTCGAGGGTCTCGGTGCGGTCGTAGCGGGCATCCGGATCGGAGGGCAGGGTGCGCCAGTAGGCGACGGCGCGCTCCCACATCGCGCCCCTGGGCGCCATCGGGCGGCCTTCCAGAAAGGCGAACGTCACCTCGTCCGGTGCGACCAGGCCGACCCGGGCGCCGGTCTCGATGGTCATGTTGCAGAGCGTCATGCGCTCCGCCATCGACATGGCGGAAATGACCGGGCCGACATATTCGACCGCGTGCCCGGCCGCGCCGTTCGCGCCGATCTTCGCGATCAGGGCCAGCGCGATGTCCTTCGCGGTGAGCCAGGCCGGGCGGGCGCCATCGACCACGACGCGCATCGTCCGCGCCTTGCGCTGGCGCAGGCACTGGGCGGCCATGACGATGCCGCACTCGCTGGCGCCGACGCCGAAGGCGAGCGTGCCGAACGCGCCGTGGGTGGAGGTGTGGCTGTCGCCACAGGCAAGCGTCATGCCCGGCAGCGTGAAGCCCTGCTCCGGCCCGACCACGTGGACGATCCCCTGGCGCGCGTCGTCCAGCGCGATGTACGGGATCTGGTGCCGGGCGACGTTTTCGGCGAGGCGCGTTGTCTGGGCGCGGGCGAGCGGATCGGCGATCGGCCGATCGCGCCCGGTGGTCGGGACCGCATGATCGGGGACGGCGAGGTTCGCCTCCCGCCGCCGGACCGTCCGGCCTTTCGCCTCCAGCGCCAGGAACGACTGCGGCGTGCTCACCTCGTGCAGCAGGTGCCGGTCGACGTAGATGAGGGCCGAGCCGTCGCCATAGTCGCGCACGACGTGGCTCGCCCACAGCTTGTCGTAGAGGGTCGCTCCGCTCATCCCGGCGCCTTTCCGATCAGCTGACCTCGGCGTACTTCGCCTCGAAGTCCCACACGTCCTCGAAGCCGAGCAGCTTGTTGAACTCGGAGAAGTCGTAGAGGTCGATGTCGGCGCTGGTCTCGCCGTTCGCCAGCAGGTCGGCATAGGCCTTCTGCAGGGCCGCCCCCATGGACAGGAACCCGATCGCGGGATGGATCGCGATCGAGTAGCCGAGCTCCTTCAGCCGCGCGGCCGACAACAGCGGGGTGCGCCCGCCATTGACCATGTTGGCGAACAGCGGCGCGTCGATCTCGTCGGCGACCCGCTTCATCTCGTCCTCGGACTCCGGCGATTCCACGAAGACGATGTCGGCGCCGGCCTTCGCGAACGCCTTGCCGCGCCGGATCGCCTCGTCGAGGCCGAGCCCGGTGCGGGAATCGGTGCGCGCGATGATCAGGAAGTCGTCGCTCTGGCGGCTGTCGACGGCGACCTCGATCTTGCGGACCATATCCTCCAGCGGCACCACCCGGCGGTTCTTGGTGTGGCCGCACTTCTTCGGGAATTCCTGGTCTTCCATCTGCATCGCGGAGACGCCGGCCTCCTCGTAGCCGCGCACCGTATGGCGCACGTTGAGGAGCCCGCCATAGCCGGTGTCGGCGTCGGCGATCACCGGGGTGTTGGTGCGCTTCACCATCTGGCCGATGCGCTCGATCATGTCGCGGTAGGTGGCAAGCCCGGCGTCGGGCAGGCCGAGATAGGACGCGACGGTGCCGTAGCCGGTCACGTAGAGCGCCGGGAAGCCGGTGCGGTCCGCGATCAGCGCGGAGATCAGGTCGAACACGCCCGGCGCGAGCACCAGCTCGCCGTCCTTGATGCGCTGCTTCAGCTTGGGGTCTGCCATCTTGGTCTTTCCGTCTTCTTGCGGCGGCCGATGCCGGGCTCAGTGCTGACGAAGCAGCCGGCCGCATCCGTCGATCCGATCGTCGATCGCGGTGGCCCGGAGCATCGCCCAGAGGGTCGCCTGGTTGGAGGTCACCACCGGCACGCCGAGCTCGTCCTCGAGCGCGGCGATCGCCGGAAGCGTGGGGAAGTCGGTGCAGGTGATCAGGAGCGCGTCACTGCCCGGGACGAATGCGGCGCGGGCGTGGGCGACGACGGCGTCGAGCGGCGTCTCGGCAATGCGGGGGAACTCGTGCGGACCGCCGGCGCCGATGCCGAGGCCGATCAGCCGCATCACCTCGAAGCCGTTGTCGGTCAGGAAGTGGACTTCGTGGTCGTTGGTCGCCTGGGCGTAGGGCGTCGCCACGGACAGACGCACCGCGCCCAGCGCCTTCAGCGCGTCGACGATCGCCGCGGACGTGGTGAGCGTGCGCACGCCGCTGCGTTCGGAGACCTCGCGCGGCAGCGCGTCGGCCGGCGTCACCATTGAGCCGGCGGTGCAGGCATAGGCGACCGCATCGACGCGGGCCTGGGCCAGCATCGCGATGACCTCGGCGAGATCGTCGAGCAGTGCCGCGCGCCCGGCCGGGCTCGACGTGTCGGAATGCAGCTTCATGCGATGGGTGTGGAAGGTCACGCCCTCGGGCAGCATGCGCGACCACTCCGCCTCGTTCACCGTGTTCGTCGGCGGAACGATGAGCCCGAGCTTGGCCCGGGGACTGTAGGTGGACAGATGTCGCGGTTCGGTCATGCGCGCGCTGTGGCCTCACGAGATTGATGCGGACCCAATCCCATGGATTGTATCACATTGTCCAGACAAAGTGTCGAGCCCATGCGAGAGGCGACCAATCGGCGCGGCGACGGGCCGCGCCCGTCGAAAGCTGCGGTTCCGAAGCAGGCGAGGTCCGGGCGCGCCGGAACTTTCGCACCGCCGCGAAAAGCTCTAGGCATGGGACTGAGAGATCTGGATCGGGAACCGGCGACGTGGCGGATACGACGTCCACAACTGGCGGAACGGCGGGGCCGGAAGGTCCGCGCTATGCACGCATCCGCAAGATCCTGGAGGATCGGCTGAAGGACGGCTTCTATCCGGTCGGCAGTCTGATGCCGACGGAGATCGAGCTCGCCGCCGAGTTCGACACCAGCCGCTTCACGATCCGCGAGGCGCTGCGCCACCTGACCGAGCACGGCTACGTCGAGCGCCGGCAGGGCGTCGGCACCCGGGTCATCTCCACCCGGCCGGTGTCGAGTTTCTACCAGTCCTACGGTTCGCTGGAGGAGCTGTTCCAGGTCGCGGTCGACACCTGGTACGTGATCCTCGGCACCACGCTGGAGCCGCTTACGGCCGAGGTCGCCGAGCGCGTTGGCGGCCTTGCCGGCGAGGAGTGGTACCGGGTCGATGGCATGCGCTGGACAGAGCCCGGCGGCAAGCCGATCTGCTACATCCAGAGCTATGTGCCGGCCCGCTTCAGCGAGGTGGTTCCGAGCTTCGCCCAGCATCAGGGGCCGCTGTTCTCGCTTCTGGAAAGCCACGCCGAAGGACCGATCGAGGAGGCCGTCCAGGAAATTCGGGCGACCGAGATGCCGCCGGAGATCGGCCGGCTGCTCGGCCTGCGCCCCGGCTCCTGGTCGCTGCAGATCCTGCGCCGCTACGTGACCGAGGCCGGTGTCCTGATCGCCTCGTTCAACTGGCACCCGGCCGACCAGATGACCTACGTGATGCACATCCAGCGCAGCCGGCAGGGCGACCAGTCCGGCAACGGCCGGAGCTGAAGAGCTGCGACGGACGCCTCGCGGGCTCATGCTGAAACCATCACCGGCCGGAAACCGGTTCCACGCCGGTCCGCCCGCAGCGCATCGGCGCGGCGGAGATGCGCCGGCACCAGCAGCGATCCGTCGTCGGCCGCGCGGTCGAGAAGCGACAGTCTGAGCCGGGCGGCCGCCTCGCCGTCGTGGCAGAAGCGGCTCGACCAGTCCGGCCGGATCACCTGGACGGGCGAATGGATCGCGTCGCCGCAGAAGAGGGCGGCGGGTCCCTCTGCCGGTGCGACCTCCAGGCCGACCTGCCCCGGCGAGTGGCCGGCGAGCGGCACGATGGTCAGTCCGGCCGTGATCTCGAACCCGTCCTCGACGGTTTCGCAGAGTCCCGCCTCGACGATCGGCGCGACGCTGTCGGCGAACGCGCCGTGATTGGCCGATCCGGGCGTCTTGCGCTCCACCGCCGACCAGTGCTCCAGCTCGGTGCGGCCGACCAGATAGCGGGCGTTCGGAAAGGTCGGGACCCAGCGGCCGCCCTCCAACCGGGTATTCCAGCCGACATGATCGGCGTGGAGATGGGTGCACAGCACGATGTCGATGTCGTCCGGGGTCACGCCGGCGGCGGCAAGCGCGGGCAGATAGGGGCCGCCGGCGCGGCGGTGCCAGTCCGGCCGGAGTGCGCGCTCCTTGTGCTCGCCGACGCAGGTGTCGATCAGGACCCTGAGGCCGCCGACCTCGATCAGGTGGCTCTGTATCCCAAGCAGCACCGCGCCCTCGGCGAGGTCCAGATGATCCGGCGCGAGCGCCTCCGCGTCGGCGCCCAGGGCCGCGAGGCTCGCGTCCGGAAACAGGAAGTCGAGCGGCAGCGCGAAGCGGTCGATGTCGACGATGCGGCGGACGGTGGCCTGGCCGAGCGTGAACATCGCGCTCACATGATCGCCGGCTTGTCGACGTGCGGCGAGCGTGCGCCGGCCGCGGCCTCCGACGGGGGGAGCTCCTCGTTCCAGAGCCGGGCGATGAAGCGGGCGCCCGTGACGCCGTTGGAGGCGTCGGAGGCGAGCCAGCCGATCCCGCGCCGCATGATCGAAGCCGGCAGGAGGTTGCCGTCCGCGCCCTTCTTCTGGGCGCTCGGCGGCAGGAGGTCTGTGTCGGCCGCGCCGCCGGGCAGGTAGACATTCACGTCGACGCCCGTCCCTGCGAGATCCTGGGCCCAGACCCGAGACGCCGCCTCCAGGAACGCCTTGCTCGGGCCGTAGGGAGAATAGCCGCGGCGGACCATGGTCTGGTCGCTGGTCGAGACATTGATGATCTTGCCGAAGCCGCGCTCGATCATCGCGGGGGCGACGGCGGCCGCCATCTGGAACGGCCCGTTGACGTTGGCGTCGACGATCGCGCGCCATGCCTCCGGCCGCGCCTCCCAGAACCGGGTCGGCTCGGTGTTGAACCGCTCGCTGATCAGGCGCATTCCGATGCCGGCATTGTTGATCAGCACGTCGATGCGTCCGAAGCGCCCCAGCGCGGTTTCGGCGACCTTCCGGCAGGCTTCCGGGTCGGCCACATCGGCGGCGACTGCGACCACGACCTCGTCACCCCCGAGTGCCGCGGCCTCCGCCCGTGTGGCGGCCAGCGCCTCGCTTTCGGTCGATCCGCACAGGACCAGCGATGCACCGGCAGCGGCCAGCTCCAAAGCCATCTCGCGGCCGAGCCCGCGCGAGGCCCCGGTCACCACGACGACGCGTCCGGTCAGGGAAGGATGGCGGTACATGGCGCGCTCCGGCAATGAAAGACGTGAAGGATCGGCGCCTCGACGGTCCGCTGGCTCGGCGCCCGTTACCGGTCGAAGCCCTGTCCCGGCTTCGGCTTGGTGGAAAGGACGTGTCCCGCCATCGCCGCCTCCGCCCACTGGCTGTCGCGCTTGGTAAGCGCGGCGAGGATGTCGCGATGCTGGGCGTTGGAGCGGGCGATGTTGATCTTCTGGTCGCAGACGAACTGCTTGATCAGCACCAGCGGCAGGGCGGTCGCCTGGGCGGTAAGGGCATGCAGCTGTCGCGACCGGGAGGCTTCGACGATGACGCCGTGGAAGGCGCTGTTGAGCGAAACGAAGCGCTCCACCGCCGCGTCGCTGCCGTCGTCCTCGATGAAGTCGATGGCCTCGATCAGGCTGGCGAGACGCTTCAGCTCGGCGTCGTTGATCTTCTGGGCGGCAACGGCGGCCGCGTAGGCGTCCAGCTTGGCGCGGACCTCGAAGATGATCTCCACCTCGTCATAGGAGAAGTCGGTCACGTAGCGGTGGCGGTTCTCCACCGTCGCCAGCCCCTCGGCAACGAGCCGGCGAAGCGCCTCGCGCACCGGGGTGCGGCTGGTGCCGGTCAGCTGCGCCAGATGCTCCTCGCGCAGGTGCGCGCCGCTCTTCAGTTCGCCGGTCAGGATCGCGCGCCGGATACCCTGATAGGCCCGTTCGGCGGGCTTTTGCTGCCGCTCCGCGTCCTGATCGTCCGCCCGTCCGCCGATGACGAGGTCCGGCCGCTCGCGGGCGATCTCATGCAGGTTCGCCTCGAAGCTCATGGCGTCGGATCGATGTGCGAGGCGTGGTTTTGCAGATACCATTCGGCGATCTCCTCCCGGCTCGCGAACCACACCCCGTCGAACGTCTTAGCGTAGCGGATGAAGTCGCGCAGCGCGCGGATCCGAAACGGCTGGCCGATCACATGGGGGTGCAGGCCGATGTTCATGATCCGGCCGCTCTTCGCGCCCTCCGCATAGAGCCAGTCGAACTGTTCCTTGAACATCTGGAAGCCGGTGTCGACGGTCAGCCCCTGCCGCAGGAACGAAAAGTCGTTGACCTCGGACGTGTAGGGAATCGACACCATCGGCCGTCCGGACCGCGTCTTCACCAGATAGGGCTGGTCGTCGTTGAGCAGGTCGGTGACGAAGATCAGCCCTTCGTCGGCGAGGATGTCGATGGTGTTGAGGGTCGAGCGCAGCGAGCTCGACAGCCACCCCTTGGCTTTCTCTCCGACCACCTTCTCGTAGGTGTCGAGGGTGCGGCGGATCACGGCGCGTTCCGCCGCCTCGTCGAACATGTAGTCGGTGAGAAGCTCGTCCTGGACGTAGTTGTGGGCGACGATCTCGAAGCCCCGGTCGAGCGCGGCCTCCACGATCTCGGGCCGCTCCTCGGCGATCTTGGCGTTGATGGTGCAGCTCGACGGCACATCCTCGGCGTCGAAGACGTCGAACATGCGCCAGACGCCGACCCGCTGGCCGTATTCGCGCCAGGTGAAGTTCGGGTTGTCGTAGACATTGCCCGGCAGGTTGCCGCCGACGATGCCCGGACCGCCCGGATAGTAGGGGCGGTCGCTCTCCTGCACCTTGTCCCAGTATTCCAGGTTGGTGGTGAGAATCAGCGCCAGCCGCTTGCCGTTCGGCCACTTCAGCGGCTTGCGCCGGGGCATCGGAACGAAGTCGTAATCCATCGTCGCCCTTCGGGTTTGAGGGAGGACCGGGTCAGTAGTGCGACAGGAGCGAGCCGAAGCCCTGCACCTTGTCCTCGATGCCGTTCATGCGCAGTCCGTGCCAGTAGGTGGCGGTGTTGATCGCGATCACCGGCTTGTCGAGCCAGAACTCCGCGATCGCGCCGACGCGCGCCATGGCGAGGTTGGTGCCGGCCTGGACGATCGCCTCGACGGAGGGATCGTTGACCTCGTTGATCGCGTCGCGGAGCGTCTTCTCGCTTTCGTGGGCGATCAGCATCGGGCTCTTGCACTTCAGTCCCTTCACCGTGACGACCTCGTAGCCGCAGTCGGTGAAGAAGCGGCGCACCTGCTCGTCTCCGATCGGCATGTAGGGCGTGATCACGGCGATCCGCTTGATGTCGCCGAACTTCGACAGCGCCGCCTGGCACGCGTCCGAGCCCATCGCGACGGGCATCCCCGCATGAGCCGTGATCTCGTCCTTCAGGCTGTCGGCGCGGGACTTGCCGTCCCAGAAGGTCTCCGCCGACATGCCCATGACGATCGCGCCCGGCGAGCAGGTCAGCACGGAATCGATCGCCTCGATGGTGGCGGCGCGGATGCGCATGACGAGCTCGTTGAAGTCCTCGTCGGTGTGCACCGGATCGTCGGGGATACGGATGCGCGAGAAGTGGTTGGTCACGCCCACGGGACGCATCGAATCGAATTCCGGCTGCACCGACGTGTTCGTCGAAGGCGCGATCACGCCGAACTTCATCCGATAGCCGAGACTGTCCACCATCAGCTTTTTGCTCCTTGTTCGGGAAATCGGCCCGCGATCAGGCCACGGCCTCGAGGTCGCGCAGCGACTGGATCATCGACGAGCGCATCAGATAGGTCTTGTGGGCTTCCGGATCCGCGACGGTGCGGCGCAATTCGTCGTGGTAGGCCTTGCGGGCTTCCGGATCGTTCTCGGCCATGATCTGGCGGTTGCGGATCGTCTGCGCCTGGACGGTGTCGATGCAGGCCTTGCGGCGCTGGCGCTCGTAGCGCGCCATGCTCTCCAGCGGGGCCTTGCCGTTCCACACGTCGACCAGCTTGTCGGTGAGGTTGATGGCGTCGTGGACGCCGCCGTTCATGCCCATGCCGCCGAGCGGGTTGTTGAGATGGGCGGAATCGCCGGCGAGGAACACGCGGCCGGCGACGTAGCTCTTCGCCACGCGCTGGTGCACCCGGTAGGCGGTGGCGTGGACCACGTCGTAGGCGCCGTCCTTGGGGCAGAGCTTCTGCAGCCGGCGCTCCATCGTCTCCGGCGCCTTGATCTCGTCTTCTGTAAGCTCCGGATCGGTCGGCAGCAGCACCCGCCAAAGCGACGGGGTGCGCAGCAGGACGGCCCATTCGTCCGGATCGGTCAGGTAGGCGATCGGCGACAGGTCCGGGATCGCGGCGTCGAAGTCGAACGTGGTCGACATCGACAGGAAGATCTCCGGGATCGTCAGGCCCTCGAACTCGATGTCGAGGGAGCGGCGGATCGCGCTGTGGGCGCCATCGGCGGCGATCAGGAAGCGGCCGCGGATCGTCTCGGAGGCGCCGTCCGGACGGCTGAAGGTGACCTCGACGCCGTTCTCGTCCTGGGTCACGCCCTCGGCCGACGCGTTGTAGACGATCTCGAGGAGGCCCTTCTCCTCCATCCGGTCGCGCAGCATCTCCGTCAGCTTCCACTGCTCGCACTGCAGCCGGTAGGGGTGGCTGGTCTCGCCCGCCAGAATGCCGAGATCGAAGGTCGCGATGACGCCCTCGGTGCGGTCGCGGAACTGCCAGTGCGGGCAGATCAGGCCCCGCTCGATCAGCCGGTCGGTCACGCCGAAGCGGTCGAGCATGTCGAGGGTCGGGGGATGAAAGGTGGAGGCGCGCAGGTCCTTCGGCAGCTCCGTGCTCGCTTCCAGGACGGTCACCGGAATGCCCGCCTCGGCAAGCGCGCTCGCCGCGACAAGGCCGACAGGTCCCGCGCCGACGACCAGGACCCGTTCTTCAACGCCACCCATTCTCTGCAAACCCCAATGTTCCGCTTGACATCGTCAGTTCCGGTTTTCAATGTGTACAAGTTGTCAGGACATATCAAGCATGAAAATGGCGATATGTTCATGACAAGAAATTGGGCGGACGGGGCCGGATAAACAGCCTCCATCCGACCGGACGGCGCAAAGGCCCGCGCAGAAGGGTCGCGCCAAAGCGCTGATATCTCGGGATTATCTCGAGTTCGGCGTCCAGAAGCGGGGACTAGCGGATGCCTCTCGATCGACACTTCAGGCAGCCATGCGTGCTGGTACAGCTCTTCGTCGGTGCGGGTCCGACGCGGCTCGTGCGGGCCGTCCGTCCCGGTTTGGATACAAACTAGGCAGTCCCGCCTGCGAAATGGCGGCTCTTTTGTATACAAATTAGACGGAGGGAGCTGCGCATGCTGTTGCTGCAGCAGTTGGTGAACAGCCTGATGCTGGGCAGCGTCTACGTGACCGTGGCGGTCGCGTTCACGCTGACGATCGGCGTGCTCAATTTTCTCAATTTCACGATCCCGACGCTGTTCATGCTCGCCGGCATGGTCGGCTGGGCCGTGGCCTACTGGGGGCTGCCGTTCGGTTTGTCCGGACCTTTGCCTTGGCCGATCGCGCTGGCCGTCGGCATCGCGCTCGCGATCCTGGCCTCTCTGGTGGTGGAGCGGTTCACCTTCCGCTACCTGAAGACCAAGTACGGCGACTCCACCGAGCACGCGATCCCGCTGGTCTCCTCGCTCGGCTTCCTGCTGATCATCGAAAACCTGGTCCGCATCGCCTACGGCACCGATGCCCAGCGCTTTCCCGGCCCCTCGGCCGACCTGACCTTGAACATCGGCGGCGTCTTCGTGCGGGTGCCGCAGCTCATGAGCCTGGTCGTGGTGCTGGCCATCGTGGTCGGGCTGACCTGGCTCCTCAAGAAGAGCGCGCTCGGCCGGGGCCTGCGCGCGATCGCGGAAAACCCGGACGCGGCCAACATTCTCGGCGTCGACATTCACCGCATCGTGCCCGTCGTGTTCATGCTGACCGGGCTCCTGTGCGGGCTCGCCGGCGCGCTGTTCGCGGTGAACTACGGCGAGGTCTCGCCGCTGATGGGCGAGGACATCGGCACCAAGGCGATCGCGGGCATGGTGGTCGGCGGCCTCGGCTCGATCTGGGGTGCGGTGCTGGGCGGTCTGATCGTCGGCCTCACCGAGACGATGACCATCAACTTCTTCGGCGCCGACACGGTGCAGGTCGCGGTCTGGGGACTGCTGCTCTTCACCCTGTTCATCCGGCCCCAGGGGTTGTTCGGCCACCACGCCATCGGCAAGGGGAAGCTGTAGATGAGCGGCTACTGGGCGGGCATCCTCTCGCTTCTCGCGATCAACATCGTCTTCGCCTACGGGATCTTCCTTCCCGTCGCGACCGGCCAGCTCAATCTCGGCGGCGCCGGCTTCTACGCCATCGGCGCCTACAGCGCGGCCTATCTCTCCTTCCAGTATGACATGCCGCTCGTCGTCACCGTTGCGGCCGGGTTCGTGCTCGCCGGCGTGATCGGCTTCCTGATCGCGTTTCCGATCCTGCGCACCCGGGGCGTCTATCTGGTGCTGGCGACCTTCGCCTTCGCGGAGGTGGTCGGTGGGCTGATCCTCAATTCCGAGACGCTCGGCGGGGCGATGGGCCTGCCGGTGCCGACCTATGTCGACTACGAGGTGCCGATCGCGGCCGCAGTGATCGTGACGCTGATCGTCTTCTACATCATGTCGACCCGGTTCGGCCTCGTCATGCGCGCCGTGCACGACGACGAGGTCGTCTCCGACCTGATGGGCGTCAATATCCGCGGCGTGCAGGTCACCGCTTTCGCCATCGGCGCCGCCTTCGCCGGGCTGGCCGGCGTGCTCTACGCCCACACCTACACCTATGTCGAGATCCAGGGCTTCAACGCTCTGATGTCGATCTATGTGCTGCTTTACGTCCTTCTGGGCGGCACCCAGACGGCCTGGGGGCCGCTCGCCGGCGCCGCCTTCTTCACGCTCCTGCCGGAGGTGTTCCGCGCGGTGGTCCCGGCCGCGAACGCCTTCATCGCCTCCCTGATCGGCTATGAGGGGGTCGTCTCGCCGCCCGATGCGTCCTGGCGCTTCGTCATCCTCGGCGTGTTCACCGTGCTGATGATGGTGTTCCGGCCGGAAGGCATGATCACCCGCACCATGATCGAACGGCTTCGGCTGCGGCGCGCACCGGACTCCGCTTCGCGCGAGGCGACGGTATGAGCGCCGGCGAACCGCTCCTGTCGCTGAACGGCGTGACCAAGTCGTTCGGCGGTCTCACCGTGGTGGAGGACGTCAGCTTCGACGTCGCCGAAGGCAGCCGCACGGCGCTGATCGGCCCGAACGGGGCCGGCAAGACGACGGTGTTCAACCTCGTCTCCGGCGTCTACCGGCAGACCGCCGGCACCATCACCCTCGCCGGCCGGGAGATCTCCGACGAGCCGTCGCGCCGGCGCATCCGGCTCGGCATGGCGCGCAGCTTCCAGAACATCCGGCTGATGCCGCACCTGTCCGTGGTCGAGAACATCATGCTTGGCCAGCAGGCGAAGGCCGGCACGCTCGCCGGCATGGCCGCGCCGCTGTCGCTGTTCGGGCGTTCGAAGTGGCGGCGCGAGGCGGAGGCGCTGCTTGCGCGGATGGGGCTCGGCACCTTCCCCGGCGAGGTCGTGGCGACGCTGCCCTACGGCATCCGCAAGAAAATCGAGGTGGTGCGGGCGCTCGCCTCCGAACCCCGGCTCCTGCTCCTCGACGAGCCGGCCGCCGGTCTCAACCCGACCGAGACGGCGAGCCTGCGCGACTTTCTCCTGCAGATCTCCGAGAGCGGCATCACGCTGCTCGTCGTCGAGCACGACATGGGGCTGGTGCGCAGCCTCTGCGACCACGCCGTGGTGCTGAATTTCGGCCGCAAGGTCTACGACGGCGCGACCGCGCACGTGCAGGAGGACCCGCAGGTGCTGGAGGCCTATCTGGGGCCGCGCCACGCCGCGCCCGCCAATGCGGGAGGCACCCATGTTGCTTGAGGTCAGCGGGCTCGATGTCTCCTACGGCCGCACCCGGGCGGTGAAGGGCGCCGACCTTACCGTCGGCCAGGGCGAGATCGTCGCCGTCCTCGGTGCCAATGGCGCCGGCAAGACCTCGCTGCTGCGCGCGCTGCAGGGCGCCGTGAAACCGGCCGGCGGCCGGATCGTGTTCGACGGCGTCGACCTCACCGCCCAGAGCTCGGCGGCGCGGGTGCGCTCGGGCGTGATGCTGGTGCCGGAAGGGCGCCAGATCTTCGTCTCCATGACGGTGCACGAGAACCTGCTGATGGGGGCCTATCTGCGCCGCGACGGCGCGGTGGAGAGCGACATCGACGCGATCTACGACCGCTTCCCGAACCTCGCCCAGCGGCGCGACATGAAGGCGAGCGTGCTGTCGGGCGGCGAGCAGCAGATGCTCGCGATCGGCCGTGCGATGCTCGGCCGGCCGCGGCTGGTGATGCTGGACGAGCCGTCGCTGGGTCTCTCGCCGCTGTTCGTGGAACGGCTGTTCGATCTGCTCGGCGAATTGAACCGCGAAGGCATCGCGATCCTGCTGGTCGAGCAGAACACCACCATGGCGCTCGAACTGGCCGCCCGCGCCTACGTCCTGGATCTGGGCGCTGTCGTGCTGGAGGGCACGTCGGCGGAGCTGATGCGCGACGAGGCGCTGACCGAGGCCTACCTCGGTGGTGGCGCCCCGGCACCCGCCCAACCGGCGGCGGGATGAGACTTTCGAACGGACTTCCGCAAGCAACAGAAGGGGAGCGGAGATGCGTAGAATTGCAGGGACGATGATCGCGGCGGCTGTGGCCGCGGCGGTCGGGCTGACGATGGCTCCGGCCGCCGGGTTCGCCCAGGACACCATCAAGATCGGCAACCTCGTTGCCACGTCGGGCGTGCTGAAGGGGCCGGGCGAGCCGAGCGTGGTCGCCGTCGACATCGCTGTCGAGAAGATCAACGCCAACGGTGGCATCAACGGCAAGCCGATCGAGATCGTCCGCTTCGACACCGGCTCCGATCCGAAGCAGGCGTCGGTCGGCGCCCGCAAGCTGATCCAGGACGACGACGTGCTCGCGATCATCGGGCCGTTCTCGTCGAGCGAGACCCGCGTCGCCCTCAATGACGCCGAGCGCTTCAAGACGCTGATGCTGCCGACCTCGTCTTCGGCGCCGGGGCTGGTCGACGGCAAGAGCTACATCTTCCGGCTTTCGGAGGACGAGGCGGTCCAGTTCGGCCGTCTGCTCGACACCATGAAGAAGGACGGGATCAAGGCCGATACGGCCCAGATCGTCTACATCTCCGACGACGTCGTCTCCAACATCGCCGGCACCAAGCTCTATCCGGCGCTGTTCGACAAGTACGACATCGAGTACGGCGAGCCGATCCCGGTCCAGTTCAAGAGCTTCGACATGTCCGCCCAGGCGGCCAAGATCAAACAGGAAAACCCGGACATCGTCGCCATCGCAGGCCTGCCGGACCAGGCTTCCAAGGTGATCAAGGAGCTGCGCCGGCTGGGCTACGACGGCCGCATCATCGGCTCCCAGATCTTCGCCGATCCGAACGTGGTCGAGCTGTTCGGCGAGGCCGGCGACGGCACGCTGTTGGTCGCCGGCTTCTGGAAGGGCCGCACCGAGGAGTCCGCCGCCTTCAACGAGGCGTTCGTGCAAGAGGCCGAGGCCCGCGGCATCCACAAGCTGGGCGCGCACCATTCCGACGCCCAGGCCTACGACATCGTCTACATGCTGAAGCAGGCGATGGAGGAAGCCGACGTCACCGGCGATCCGGCGAAGCTGGAGGAGGAGCGCCAGGCCATCGTCGACGCGATGGACGGCATCGTCTTCTCCGGCATCATCGGCGACGACATCTGCTTCCAGGGGCAGGACGCGCAGCTGCCCGGCTACATCATCGAGATCAAGGACGGCGAGTGGACCAAGTTCGACGAGGTTCCGGCCGATCCCTGCGAGTAGCGACGCGGCAGCGCGTCGTCCGGTCCTGGCCGCTCGCGTCTCGGCGCGGGCGGCGTCGGACCCCTCCAACCAGAAAATCCAGAGAGGCACCAAGATGTTCAAATCCATCCTGATCTCGTCGGCGCTCGTGCTGACGTCGATCGCCGCGGCCTCGGCCCAGACCGTCGGCATCGGCACCACCCAGGGCGGCGCCACCAACCAGCTCGCCACCGCGATTGCCAACGAGGTCTCCGCCGACGGCGAGATCCAGATGCGGCCGCAGATCGTCGCCAACACCTCCCAGTACATCCCGCTCGTCAACGCCGGCCAGCTGGAGTTCGGCGTCGCGAACTTCCCGCAGACCTGGTACGCGGTGAAGGGCGAGGGGATGTCCAGCGAGCCCAACCCGAACCTGCGCATGGTCGCGACGCTGTTCCCGTTCGTGGCGGGACTGGTCGTGACGGAGGAGTCCGGCATCGACTCCTTCGCCGACCTCAAGGGCAAGGGTGTGCCCAGGTTCCCGGACGACTCGCTCGGCGAGTTCGTGATCCGGATGGGGCTCCAGGCCGGCGGCCTGACCTATGACGACGTCACCGAGGTCCCCGTCGCCAACTTCCCGCGCATGTACGAGGCGTTGAAGCAGGGCCAGACGGCGATCTCGATCTCCGCCCTCGGTGCCCGCCCGACTTACGATCTCGAAGCCTCGCTGGGCGACATCAAGTTCCTGTCCTTCACCGAGGAGAACCTGCCGGGGATGGAGCAACTGATGCCCGGCATCTTCCTCTACGAGGTCGAGGCGAGCGACGATCTGCCCGGCATCGACGAGGGCGCGACGATCTTCGCCTACGATTACATGCTCTGGGCCAACAAGGACGTCGACGACGCGGTCGTCTCCAGCGTGTTCAAGTCAATCTACGACAATTCCGACGCGCTGATTGCTTCCAGCCCGATCTGGTCCGACTTCAAGCGCGACGAGATGTGCAAGAACAGCGACCTCGAATATCATCCGGGTGCGCTCGCGGCCTGCAAGGACCTCGGCCTGAACTAGGGCCTGCTCCGGCCGGGCGGAAACGTCCGGCCGGACACAACGACGTTTGGGTCAAGGTCCCAAACACGTCCCGTTCGCGCCGGTCGGTCCGGACGGGACCTGCTCTAGACCCGTTCAGCGTTTCACGGAATCGCTGGCCGGCTCTAACCAATTGTTTCGACGCATTTCCTGACGGCGAACCGGTTCCCACTTCGCCTGGAAATGCTCCAGCCAGGTGGAGCGGCCATGCGCCGGACTGTCGTCAACGTCGCCCTGTGGGTTCTGTGCCTTGCGGTTGCCCTGCTGCCGGTTGCGTGGGCGCTCAACGTGCCGCTCTATCTCGGCCTGCTGGTCTATCCCGAGCAGGTTGCGGGCTTCATGCTCGGGCTCGCGGCCGCCTCGGTGTTTCTGCGCAATGCCACCGAGGAGCGCGGGCTGATGCTCGCGGTCGATCTGGTCCTGGTGGCGATCAGCCTCTGGGTCGCGGTCCATATTCTGTGGCGCTTTCCGGTGCTGTCGGAAGGCGCCTTCTTCCATCCGACGGAATCGCTCCTGCTGGGAGCCGGCGTCTGCCTGATCGCCCTGGAGGGGCTGCGCCGGGTCGGCGCCAAGAGCCTTATCTTCATTCTGCTGGCGATCGTGCTCTACGCGCTGTTTTCCAACCACGTGCCAGGCCGGCTGCAGGGTAAGCCGATCCCGCTTCCCGAGATCATCCGCTTCGTCGGCGTCGACAGCGCCGCCACGCTCGGGTCTGCGCTCCAGGTCGCGGCCTTCGTGGTGGTCATGTTCATCATCTTCGGCCGGCTCCTGGTCGTGACCGGCGGGGCCGGCGTGCTGACCGATGCCGCCCGGGCGCTTGCCGGCGACAAGCGCGGGGCGACCGCCAAGATGTCGGTGATCGCGTCGGCCTTCATGGGCTCGATCTCCGGCAGCGCCGTCTCCAACGTGATGTCGACCGGCGTGGTCACGATCCCGGCCATGAAGAAGGCCGGCTTCCGCGCCCAGACGGCCGGCGCGATCGAGGCGGTCGCCTCCACCGGCGGCCAGATCCTGCCGCCGGTGATGGGCGCGGCCGCGTTCCTGATGGCGGAATATCTGCGGATGCCCTACCGCGAGATCATCATCGCCGCGACGATCCCGGCCCTGCTCTATTTCTATTCGGTCTACCTGCAGATCTCGCTCCTGGCCGAAAAGCACAATCTCGGATCGGGAGAGCAGGAGCCGCCGAAGCCGGCCTCGGTGATCGTGCGACACGCGATGGTCGTGGTGGTGCCGATCCTGACGCTGCTCACCGGCCTGTTCGCGTTCGACACGTCGGCGGAACAGGCGGTGGTCTGGGCCTCCTGCGCGCTGATCGTGATCGGCCTGTTCAATCTCGGGGGGCCGCACCGGGTGTCGCCGGGCGCGTTCGTCCGGGCGATCTACGACGCCGGCCGGGATTCCGCCGAGATCCTCCTGATCTGCGCCGTCGCGGGCATGATCATCGGGCTTCTGTCGAGTTCCGGCCTGTCGTTCGGCCTGACCTTCGTACTGCTGCAGCTCGGCCAGGATTCCCTGATCCTTCTCCTGGTGCTGACGGCGATCGTGTCGATCATTCTCGGCATGGGCCTGCCGACCACCGGCGTCTACCTGCTGCTCGCCACGCTGGCCGCGCCGCCCCTGGTCCAGCTCGGAATCGGCCGGCTCGAGGCGCACTTCTTCGTCTTCTATTTCGGCCTGTTGTCGATGATCTCGCCGCCGGTCGCGCTCGCCGCCTTTGCGGCCGCGACGATGGCCGGCGCGAAGCCGATGGCCACGGCCTTCGAGTGCATCCGGCTCGGCTGGATCGCGTTCGTGCTGCCGTTCGTGTTCATCTATCACCCGGCGCTGCTCATGCAGGGCGGCGTGTTCGCCGTCCTGTCGGAAACCGCCTTCGCGCTGATCGCGGTGCCGCTGGTGACGGCGGCGATGCTGGGCTACGGGATGCGCCGGCTGAGCCTGGCCGAACGGGTGCTGGCCGGGGTGCTCGGCGTGATCTGTATCGTGCCGTCGGGCGGGGTGGATGCACTGGTGATCGCCACCTGGGCGAGCGCGATCGCCGGCATCGCCCTGATCGTCTGGCACAGCCGGCGGCCGGGCGTGGCCGCACCCGCGCGTCAGGAAGCCTCCTGAATCAACACACGTGAAAACGCCGCGCTCCGGACGGGCGCGGCGCTTTCAGGCGCGTGTGAATTTGGGCGGGCGCCGCCTATTCCGGCAGATCGAGTGAGATCAGCGCCTGCTTGCCGCCGGCGAGGGCCGTGAGCGCGCGATCGACCAGCGTCGGCAGCTCGGCGAGGTCGCCGGTTGCTTCGGCGTGGGCGCCGTGGGCCCTGGCCAGCATCACGTGATCGATCGAGGGCGACAGGTCGGCCATGAACATGCCGTCGCTCGCCGCCGCCGCCCCCTGGCCGTACATGGCGAGCGTGGAATTGCGGACCGCGCCCCAGCGCCGGTTGTTGAAGATCACCGACAGGATCGGCAGGCCGTGCGCCTCCGCCGCCCAGTGGCAGGCGGACGGGTTGTTGAACATGTAGGCGCCGTCGCCGAGCATGGCGACGACGGGGCCGGGCACGCCGGCATTCTTGATGCCGAGCGCGGCGCCGAAGCCGAAGCCGAGGCCGCCGGCGGGCGTCGAACCATGGTAGGAGCCCGGCCGGCTGAGGCCGGCCTGGGCGACCTTGAACGAGTATTCGTTGACGATGGTCGCGGACGCCGGAAGAAGCTCGGCCAGTGCCCGGCTTGCGCTTGCCGCCGTCATCCTGTCGCCGGCCGCTTCCGCCGCAATGGCCTCCCGGGTGCGGGCGTGGGCCTCGGTGATCCGGGCACGGCGCGCCTCGATCCGCGGCTCCGCATCACCCAGCGGGCCGAGCGCCTCGATGAGGGCCGCCAGCGCCTGGGCCGGCGCCGCCGTGATCGCCTCCTCGCCGTTGAAGCTCCGCATCGGATAGCGGGCGTGCAGCGGGTCGAGGCCGATCTCCACGATCGCGCCGGTCGGCCGCGTCTTCGTGACGGCCGGCACCCAGGGCACGTCGACGCCGATC
Organism: Amorphus orientalis; assembly: GCF_030814015.1. Lineage (NCBI taxonomy): Bacteria > Pseudomonadati > Pseudomonadota > Alphaproteobacteria > Hyphomicrobiales > Amorphaceae > Amorphus > Amorphus orientalis. Next base: position 476,541 of record NZ_JAUSUL010000003.1, on the reverse strand, counting down.
GTCACGATCAGGTCGGCCCCTCCGACCAGGCCGGCCGGCTCGAAGCCCAGATGCATCGGATGATCGGCGGCGATGTTCATCGAGCGCGGATTGAATTCGACCACCGGCACGGCCCAGCGCTCCGCGAGTTCGGCCAGAAGCGGCACTGTTGCCGGATCGCGCCCCGAGTTGGCGGTGATGATCAGCGGCGCGTCGGCGGCCCGCAGCCGGTCGGCGAGGCGGTCGATCGCGGCCGGGTCGGGGAAGGGCAGGCTCGCCGGCGTCGGGCGCCGGTCCGGCCGGTTCGGGTTGACGGTCTCCGCCAGCATCTCGCGTGGCAGTGAGAGGTAGACCGGGCCGGGCGGCGGCGCCATCGCCACCTCCAGCGCCCGGGCGAGGCCGTCCTCCACCTGTTCGCCGTAGCGGATCTCGTAGTCCCACTTCACCGCCTCGCGCAGGACGCCGGCCTGGTCGAACATCTCCTGGGCCCAGTGGATGTACCGGGTCCGGGTGCCGTGCGGCCCTTGCTCCGTCACCGGCGTGCGGCCGGCCGACAGCAGGATCGGCACGTTGTCCCGGGCGGCGTTCATCGCGCCGCAGACCATGTTCGCGGTGCCGACGGAGACGTGCACCATCGCCGCCTGGGGACGGCCGGTGACGAGGGCGTGGCCGTGCGCCATCGCGACCGCGAGGTTCTCGTGCGGGCAGATCAGCGGGCGGGGCAGATCGTCCGACTGCTCGCCGACCCGGCCGTAAGCCTCGACGACGGAGGGAAAGTCGGTGCCGGCGACGGCATAGAGCGCATCGATGCCGTACCGCTTCATCGCCCGCAGATAGGCCTCCGCCGCCAGAAGCCCGCGTCCCTCGCTCATGCCGTCCGTCCCTCCAATGGCGTGTCTGCCCGCTCTGGGCCGTGGAGCGTCCGGACCCGACCGGGCGACACGGCCGGCCGGTGGTGCCGGGCGTTCGGGCACGGAAGATCCGGGCCACGGGAGTCGCGGGACGGGCAGGCGGACGCCCGCGGCTGCGGGCTGCTCGATCGGGTCCAGTGTTGAGGAGGCGGGCCGGGTTGTCCAGACAAATACGGAGCGGTCGGGCCGGTCGTCACGACCCGATACGGGCGGGCGGGACCGCCTCATCCGTGACGGACATGCCTTCGTCCGCCCCTTCCGTCGCCACCCGCGCAAGGGTCGTCCCCGATCCGTCGTGCGGACTGGGGCACCGTATTCTGAATTCAGAGTGGATCTTCAGCGAGGTGCCAGCCCCTCCGATCCGTACCCCGGCACCTCGACCGCGTCGGCATGTCGATTGCTCAGATTTGGAAGTTCCTTGAAGGGATCTGGGACTGGGCTAATGATCGACTTCTGGCTCCGTGTCAAAAAAATCAACCAAGCACGAGTTTGCCCTCGCCCGCGGTCGCCTCAAAGCGTTGAAGGCAGACAGATTATTGCTGCCCGGTCCCGGTTCTGCATGGGGATGGTCCAGTTTCGGCGATCCGACGCGCGATTGACGGCGGACCGCCGGTGCTATTTTTATAGGCAAATCAAATAACTGGGCGCTTTTGTTTTGAAATGGTGAATAGTGTCAATTTGCGGCAGCTCCGCGCCTTCGTGATGGTCGCGGACAAGGGGAGCTTCGTGAAAGCGGCGGCCGCGCTCAATCTTTCGCAGCCGGCCCTGTCGCAGTGCATCCGTCAGCTGGAAGATCATATCGGCAGTCCATTGTTCAATCGAACCACCCGGTCGGTTTACATCACGCCGCTAGGCCTGAGCTTCATCCCGCACGCTCGCGACATCCTGCGCCAATTCGACAACCTGATGGCCAACGTCCAGGATACGGTCCAGCGGCGCCAGGGAAACGTCACCGTTGCCTGTCTGCCATCGGTCGCTTCACGCCTGATGCCCCGCGTACTTGCCGTCAACGAGAAGCAGTTCCCGAACATTCACGTGACGATCCGCGATAGCAACATGAAGGGCGTGGCCGCGATGATCCTCTCGGGCGACGCGGATTTCGGGATCGGCAGCGCCGTCGTGGCCCATAGCGATCTCGATGCTTGCGCGTTCGCCAAGGACATGATGTGCGTCGTGGTGCCGGTTACTTCGCCCCTGGCCCGCAAGCGCGCGATCCGATGGGCGGATCTGGATGGTCAGCCTTTCGTGGCCATGTCCCACGAAACCGGCATTCGGGACCTGGTAGATGAAACGGTCGAAAAGCTCGGGATCTCGCTCAAAATCGTCAGCGAAATCTCCAACCTAGCCACTTTGAGCGGCATGATCGAGGAGGGTATCGGCATTTCCGCCGCGCCGGATCTTGCGCTGCCCCGCGAGAACCAGTCGCTGATCCGCCGCCGGCCGCTCTCCAACCCGACAATTCGGCGCCCCATCTCGCTGTTTTGGAAAAAGGGGCAGGGCCTGTCTCCGGCGGCCTCCGCGATCCTGGCCTCCTTGCACCGCTGCATCGTCGACGGCGAGATGGAGGCCCACTTTCCGAACGTCGAGTGGGATCACAAGGCCCTGGAGAAGACCAGGCTGTTCTAGCGGCACCTGCGTTGAGGCGGCCGCTTCGGAGGGCGCCGATCCGCCCGGCCATCGCTGCAGCGCGTCGCTGCCCTTCTCCCCAGATAGGCACCCGCCGGATACCGCGGAAAACAATTATCTATGCGGCCGATTGTGAAGTTGCGTCGAATAATCGTTCGGGTCATTGGATTTGTTCGGGCGCCGGCCGGCCTTCTATAAATGCTTGGAAATACGAACCAAGCAGGAGGTGATGCGTGGCCTTCGGACCCGACGACAACCGCGTCTATGTGGTGCCGCTGATCGACGTGAACTGGCTGGTCTATGCGCCTTTCGACCCCGGCCGGAACTTCCGCGTCGATCCGCCGAACGTGCCGCAGTCGGTCCTCGATACGCGCCAGCTCATCGGCGAAATGAAGTCGATGACGGACGGCAAGTTCATCCTCACGCCGCATGCGGGCACCTATTGCCGGACCGGCTACTACGAGGGCGAGATGCTCGACGTCTACCGCGAGGCGGTGCAGATGGGCGGCGAGCTGTCAGTTCACCTCCACGAGGAGATCAAGGGCGAGGGCACCCGCTACGACGAGCCCGAGCACATGGCGGAGGTGTTCAAGGACTGCCAGCGCCGCCTCGAGGACGCCGGCATTATCCCGGTTGCCTATCGCGGCGGCCACAATGCCTATCATCCGCTGATGAACGAGCTGATGGAGGCGCAGGAGGTCTTGGTCGACTATTCCTGCTGCCCCGGCATGAACAAGCCCGACCGCGAGGCGATCTGGACCCATGCATCGCTGAGCGCGGATTACATTCCCGAAAAACCGCGTGAGCCCTGGGAGGGGCAGCGGCGCACCAGGATTCTGGAGATCCCGATCGGGTCCGACGGCGAGGGCGAGGCGTACGAGAACATCCTGCACGTGGAGATGAGCGAACTCGACAATCTCGAGCGTGTTTGGGCCGCGATTGTTGCGCGCGCCGAGCGCGAAGAGCGATCGCAGATCGTCCATTGCCTGTTCCACACCGCCTCCGTCGGGGTACCGGAGTGGCTGGAGCGCTATCGCCGATTCCTCGACGTGGTGCCGAAGCGGCACGGGCAGTTCGTGACCACCGCCGAGGCGCGCGCGCTGCATGACCGCTTCGTCCTCGAGGCGACGGCATGAAGTGCCTTCTGATCCAGCCGATCCATCCAAGCGGGATCGCGCTGCTGGAGGAGGCCGGGCTGGAAGTCGTCCAGGCGAGTGCCCATGACATGGAGACGGTTGCCCGCGAGATCGTCGGCGCCGATGCGGCCATCACCCGCAATGCCGGGCTCAACCGGGCGGCGATGGAGGCGGGCTCCAAGCTTCAGGTGCTTGGCAATCATGGCATCGGCGTGGATCCGGTCGACGTGGACTACGCCACCGAAATCGGCCTGCCGATCGCGTTCACGCCCTACGCCAACGTCCAGTCGGTCGCCGAGCTGGTGATCGCCCACATGCTGGCGATCGCCAAGCGGGTGCGGGAGTGCGACACGGCCGTCCGGGATGACCGGTTCGACTATCGCTACACCCGCGATTTCCGCGAGGTCAGCGGCAAGACGCTCCTGATCTGCGGCTTCGGCCGGATCGGCCGGCGCACGGCGGAAGTGGCGAAGGCGGCGTTCGACATGCGCATCCTTGTGCACAGCCCGTCGGTTCCGGCGGCTGACATCGAGGCCGCCGGATTTGTCGCCGCGCCCGATCTCGACGCCGCCCTCGGCGAGGCCGACTACGTCTCCCTGCACCAGACGTTGACGCCGCGCACCCGCGGGCTCTTCTCACGCGAGCGGCTGTTCGCGATGAAAAAGGACGCGGCGCTGATCAACACTGCGCGTGGCGCGCTCGTCGATCGCGAAGCGCTGGTCGAGGCGGTCGAGGGCGGCCACCTGCGCGGCGCCGCCTTCGACGTGTTCGAGACCGAGCCGCCGCCCGCGGACCATCCCTATCTCGCCTGCAAGGGCCTCGTGCTGTCGCCTCACATCGGCGGGTCGACCGAGGAGGCTGCGGAGCGCACCGCCGTCCAGGCAGCAGAGGCGGTGCTTGCCGTCCTGAACGGGAAAAGGCCCGAGCACATGGTCAATCCGGACGTGTGGGAGCGCCGCCGCAAGGTGGCCTGATCCCCTCCGCCCCGCACCCCAGCAAGGAAATCGAGATGATCAAGTCCAACCCCGTGAAGGCGCTCTGGGCCGAGGACAAGCCCGCATTCGGCACCTGGATCACGCTGTGTCCGCATCCCCGCGTCGTGAAGATCCTGGCGGTTGCCGGCTTCGACTTCGTGCTGATCGAGATGGAGCACACCGACTTTTCGATGCAGACGGTCGGAACGCTGGCGATGTACGCCCGCGAATGTGGCCTGGCCCCGATCGTGCGCCCAGCCGGCACGTTGAAGCCGCACGACCTGACCCGGCCGCTCGACGCCGGTGCGCAGGGACTTCTGTTGCCGTCGATCGACGATGCCAGCCAGCTCGAGGCGATCATCAAGCAGGTGAAGTACTACCCGATTGGCAATCGCCCGATGAACCTGAAGGGGCCGCACACCGACTACTTCGTCGCGCCGCCGGCCGAGGTGATCGCCCACCTGAACCAGGAAACGCTGACCGTCGCTATGGTGGAGACGCGCAAGAGCATCGACAATCTGGAGGATATCCTGAAAGTCGAGGGCCTCGACGCGATCATGATCGGACCCGACGATCTGAGCCAGGACCTCGGCGTACCGGGCGACCTTCAAGCCAAGGTTCTGCACGAGGCCTATGACGAGGTGTTCGGGCTCTGCAAGAAGCACGGCGTGACCTACGGCCTGTCGGCGCAGTCGCCGGAGATGGCGGGCGACTGGGTTTCCAAGGGCTGCAAGTGGATCCCGTATCAGAACGATGCGGCGATGGTGTTCAACACCGCCCGTGCCGCGGTGCCGAAGCTGCACGAGGTGGGCGGTCGATAATCCGGGGGGCAGCGGTCAAGACATGACCTAGACCGGCCCCGCATCGCCCGTACAAAAAAAGGGCCTTCCATGCCTTCCCTCGACCTCGACGCGGCGCGCAGGCTCGCCTCCGGCCTGTTCGACGCGCTCTTCGAGCAGACCCGCGACGATCCGGGCGTGACCCGGGTCACGTACGGCGACGGTGAACAGGCCGCGTTCGCGCTCGTCGCCGAGGCGGCGATGGCCTTCGGGGCGGAGCAGACCTTCGATGCCGCCGGCAACCAGTTCCTGACGCTCGCCGGCCGGGATCGCTCGAAGCGCATCGTCGTCGGCAGCCATCTCGACAGCGTTCCCCACGGCGGCAACTTCGATGGCGCCGCGGGCGTGATCATGGGCGTGGCCGCCCAGAAGGCGCTGGCGGAGGCGGGCGTCGTGCCCGCCTACGACGTTACCGTCGCCTGCCTGAGGGCGGAGGAAAGCTGCTGGTTTCCGCACTCCTACATCGGCTCGAAGACGGCCCTCGGCCGGCTGGAGGAGGGGATCGTCGATGGTGTTCGCCGCTCCGACAGCGGCGAAACGCTGGCCCACCACATCGATGCACTCGGCTTCGACGCCGAGGGCGTGCGCAACGGTGCCTCCTGGCTGACGCCGGAGACCGTCGTCGCCTACATCGAACCGCACATCGAGCAGGCGCCTGCGCTGATCGATGCCGGCCTGCCGCTCGCTGCCGTCTCGGGCATCCGGGGCAGCTTCCGCTTCCGGGAAATGGTCTGCCGCGGCGAATATTCTCACTCCGGAGCGATGCCGCGTCACCTGAGACGGGACGCGGCTGTCGCCTCGGCCCGGCTGGTGGTCGGGATGCAGGGGCTCTGGGAGCGGATGGAGGCCGACGGCGAGGACCTGACCGTGACCTTCGGCCAGATCGGGACCGATCCGGCGAACCACTCCTTCTCCAAGGTCGCCGGCGAGGTCCGGCTCTGTCTCGACGTCCGCAGCCAGAACGAGGCGACGCTCGCCCGGGTCGAGCAGGAACTTCAGACCCTGTGCGCGACGATCGGACAGGAGACCGGCACCCGGTTCGATCTCGGCCCCCGCAGCAGATCGAAACCGGCCATCATGGCGCCGCACCTTGTCGCCCTGGTCAACGATGCCTGCCGCGCGAAGAACCTGCCTGTCCACACCATGCCGAGCGGAGCCGGCCACGACGCCGCCACCTTTGCCAACGCAGGCGTGCCGAGCGTGATGATCTTCATCCGCAACGCCAACGGCAGTCACAATCCGGACGAGGCGATGGAGATGGTGGATTTTGACGCCGCGCTTGCAGCCCTGACCGAGATGCTGACCGCCCCCGCCACCGCCTGGAGGTCCGAATGAGCGCCGACGTCGAGACGTCCGTCCTGCTGCCCGCCGATCGGCTGCGCCGGCACTGCGAGGGACTTCTGACCCAGGCCGGCGTGTCGGAAGCCGACGCCGCGCAGACGGTCGACGTCTTCCTGCAGGCGGAGCTGATGGGTGAGGAAAGCCACGGCATCCGGCTGCTCTGTCAGGTGATCGAGCGCGTGCGCGCCGGCGGCGACCGGGCAGCGACCGACATCACCGTGCTGTCCGAACGCGCCTCCGTGGCGCACTGGGATGCCAACCGCAGCCTTGGCCAGGTCACCGCCGCGCGGGCAATGGCGCGGGCGATCGATATGGCGCGCAAGACCGGCGTCGGGCTGGTGGCCGTGCGCAACGGCAACTCGTTCACGTCGGCGAAGTACTATCCGCTGATGGCGGCCGATGCCGGGATGGTCGGCGCCGCCTTCACCAATACCTCGCGCAAGCTGATGGCGCCGCCCGGCGGCACGGTACCGGTGCTGGGCAACAACCCGGTCGCCTACGCCGCCCCGGCCGGACGCTACGGCGCGTTCGTGCTCGACATGGCCTGCACCGCAGCCGCGGTCGAGCGCATCGTCAAGGCGAACGAGCGCGGCGAGGCGATCCCGCCGGGCTGGGCGCTGGACGCGGAGGGTCGCGAAACCCGTGATCCCGCCGTCGCGCTCGAGACCCTCTCGCTGCAGCCGTTCGGTGGCTACAAGGCGTTCAATCTCGCCGCCGTCCACGAGATCTTCACCAGCGTCCTCGCCGCGGGACAGCTGTTCGCGGGCTCGTCGACCGGCTTCCGCCCTTTCGACGGCGCGATGAACACGAGCTTCACCATGCTCGCCGTCGACATCTCCGCCTTCCAGCCGCGCGCCGAATTCGAGGCCACGATGGAGCAGATGATCGACACTATGAAGGCGGTGCCGCTGGCGGCCGAGGCGACCGGCATCAGCTTCGCCGGGGAACGCAGCCAGCGCACGCAGAAGGCCCGCGAAGCGGAGGGAATCCCGCTGGCGCGCTGGACCTTCGACCGGCTGAACGGGTTGGCGGCCGACCTCGGGCAGCCGGAACTAACCTGACCCGTCGGATTCGGAGCGCAGCCTCGCATCATGTGTAGAAAGCAGCCGTTGGTCCGCTGGCTTGGCGGGCGCTTTGCCGAATCAGCGTCCGAATCCGGGCATTAACCATCATGATGAGCTAAAGGACGCCGAGGGCGGCCAGGATCCGCTGCGGCGTCAACGGAAACGCGAACACGGATTCCCGGCCGCCTGTCGCCGCAAGCGCGTCATTGACCGCGTTCAGGAGGGCCGCACCGGCGCCAACCGTGCCGGCCTCGCCAACGCCGACGATGCCGAGCCCGTCATCGGTGAAGGCCGGACTTGCCGCGTGGACGAGTTCGATGTCCGGCAGGTCGATGGCCATCGGCACGATGTAGCGGGAAAGCGAGGTCGCCTGCGCCCGGCCGTCCTCGTCATAGGCGCAGTGCTCGAACAGGGCCGCGCCGAGCCCCTGGGCGACACCGCCCCGGATCTGCTCATCGACCAGCAGCGGATTCACCACGCGCCCGGCCTCGTGAACGACCAGATGGCGGAGCAGCACGAGCTGACCCGTGCCGGGATCAATCTCCACCACTGAGAGCTGGATGCCCGTGCCGGCACGGAACGGCTGGTTAAGCGGGCCGTATTCGGCGCTGGCCGACAGTTGCGGCTGGTGGTCGGTGCCGAACTGGTAGTGCTGGAAGTGCGCCATCGCAGCAAGATCGGCGAGCATGATCAGGGCTGAGCCGGTTTCGCTGTCCACGACGTTCCCGTTGCGCAGGTCGAGCGCTTCCGGCGGGCGCTGGGTCAAGAGACCGGCCAACCGCAGGATCTCCGCGCGCAGGATCATGGCCGCATCCCAGGCGGCCTGGCCGCCGATGGCCATCGCCCGCGACCCCCAGGTGCCGCCGCCGTGAGGCGTCGTCGCGGTGTCGCCGGTGATCATCTCGACGTCGTCCATCGGCAGGCCGAGCGCCCGCGCCACGAGCTGCCGGACACCGGTCTCCGTTCCCTGGCCCTGCTCGGTGACGCTGGAGAGGCAGCGGATCGTGCCGGAAGGCTCGAGCCGGACCACGGCGCCGTCGCGGCTGGACACGGCCTGTCCGCCCTGACCGTAGAAGCCCGGGCCGCGCGCGGTCTGCTCGACGAAGGCGGCAATGCCCCAGCCCAGAATCCGGCCGGCATGCCGGGCGTCCTCGACCTCGGCGGCGATGGCGGGAAGGCCGACCTTCGCGCCCAGCGCCTCGAAACACTCGGCGAAGGCGAGGCGCTCGAACACGACTCCGGTCGGCGATCGATGAGGGAAGCTGCGCACGATCTGCGCCTTGCGCATCTCGATCCGGTCGCGCCCCGAGGCTCTTGCCGCCTCGTCGATCAGCGCCTCAGTGACGGTGCAGGCGAGCGGATGGCCGACGCCGCGATAGTGGCCGGCCATCGCCTTGGTCTGGAACACGATGTCGGCGGTCGCCGCGAACGCATCGAAGCCGTAGGGCGCGCCGGTCAGGGTCATCAGTGCCCGGCACTCGCCGAGGTTGGAGCGGGGATACTGAAGATAGGGGCCGATCGCGTAGACGTCGTCGACCGCAAAGCCGGTGATGGCGCCGTCTTCGTCGAGGGCGATCCGGGCCCCGACGACGTGCTCGCGGGCCTGGATGTCCGACAGCATCGCCTCGGCCCGGTCGGCAACGAAGCGGACCGGGCGTTCGAGGGCGACCGACGCGGCGGCCACCGCCAACTCGTCCCCGTAGAGCTGCTGCTTCACGCCGAAGGCGCCGCCGACGTCCGGCGTGGTGATCCGCACGCGGTGCTGGGCGAGGCCGAGAAGGCGGGCGAACTCCACCTGCATCTGATGCGGACACTGGTGGCTCATCACCACCTGCAGCCGGCCTTCGTTCGGATCGAAATCGGCGAGGATCGCGCGCGGCTCCATCGGCACACCGGTCTGCCGGTTGAAGCTGAAGGTGCGCTCGACGACCCGGTCGGCGCACTCGAACACCGCCGCCGCACCGTCGCTCGCCTGTTCGAGATGAAGTGCGACGTTGGTGCCAAGATCCGGGTGGATCGGCGGCGCGTCAGCTGCGGTGGCCGGATCGGTCACAGCGGGCAGGGGCTCCCACGCGACCGCGATCGCGGCGACTGCATCCTCGGCACGGGCGCGGGTGTCGGCGACGACCACGGCGACGGGTTCACCGTGCCAGCGGGCGACGTCGACGGCGAGCGCACGCTGGAGTGGCACCTTCATCTCCGGATGGACGGCGGTCGTTGCCGCGAAGCCGGCGACGGTGTCCGCCAGGTCGCGACCGGTCATGAGGGCCACGACACCGGGAAGCGCCTTCGCCGTCTCGGTGTCGATCGAGACGATCCGTGCGTGGGCGTGCGGCGAGCGCAGGAAGGCGGCGGCGAGCGCGGTCGGCGCGGCAATGTCCGACGTGTATCGCCCGCGACCGGCCAGAAGCCGTTTCGTCCGGGGCACCGGGACCCGGCCGCCGAGGACGCCGGGACGTCCGAGCTCACCCATCGCAGGTCGCCCGCTGTTCGGCAGTCTCGGCGATCGCGTCGACGATGGCATGGTAGCCGGTGCAGCGGCAGATGTGACCGGTCAGCCCCTCGCGGATCGCGCGCCGGTCGACCGGCCTGTCGTCACGCAGCATCGCGTCGGCCGTCAGCAGGATGCCGGACGTGCAAAAACCGCACTGGAGCGCACTGCGGGCATAGAACGCTTCCTGCAGATCCTTCAGCCGGCCGCTGTCGCTCGCACCCTCGATGGTTTCGATCGCCATTCCGTCGGCCTGGACGGCGAGCAGCAGGCACGCGCGCACGGTAGCGCCGTCGGAGACCACGGTGCAGGCGCCGCACTGGCCCTCCTCGCAGCCGAGATGCGTGCCCGTCAGTCCGAGGACGTCGCGCAGGAAGTCGGCGAGGCTCATGCGGACGGGAACGGCCTCGGTCCGAGCGATCCCGTTCACGCGGCAGGTGATGGTGCGAAAGGGCTCAGGACTGGTCAGGGTCGGACACCTTCCGAAGGGCCCGGGCGGCGCGCCCGAGCAGGGTCATGACGAGATGAAGCCGGTACGTCCGGTCAGACACCGGAAACAGGTCGCCGATCTCCGCTTCGGCGACCGCGCGCACGGCGCGCCAGTCCGGATCGGGCGCGAGCGCGGCAAGTGCCGTTGCCGCGATCAGGATCGGCCGGTCGGCAACTGCGCCGAGCGCGGTCCGGATCGTCCCGTCACGTGCCCGGGACAGGGAGAGGCTCGCAATCGCCGGTGCCGTCGGCCGCAGCGCGATCTCGTCAAAGAACGCGAAGTCGGGAATCGGAACGGTCGCGGAGACCACCATCTCGTCTGCTCCACGCGAGGTCGCATTGCGGCCGGTGAAGAAGGTCTCGGCCGCAATCGAGCGTGTGGCGGAAGTCGAGGCGACGGTGATCCGCCCGTCGAGGGCCAGGAGGCACAGCGGCCACTCGGCCGACGGGTCGGCGTGGGCGATGGAGCCGCCGAAAGTTCCCCGGTTGCGGATCGCGACGTTGCCGATCAGCGTACCGGCGTGGGCGAGCATCGGGACCGTCCGCGCCACGGTGGCGTCGCCAACCACATCCCGGTGGCGGGCGTTCGCGCCGATGGTCAGGCTTTCGCTGTCAGCCGAGATCATCGCGTGGGCCGCTCCGATCCGGTTGACGTCGACGAGCACCTTAGGCGCCCGCACGCGGGTGGCGAGCTCCGGCATCAGGCTCTGGCCGCCGGCGAGGATCGCGGCGTCGGCGCCGTGCTCGTCGAGGGCCTCCAGCGCTGCCTCCAGGCTGTCCGGCCGGAGATAGGCGAACGGCGCCGGCTTCATCGGATCAGTGGCCGGTGAACAGGCGGTTTCCGCCGACGTCGGCCGCCCAGATCCTGCGGTGCGCCTCGTCGAGATAGGGCTGTAGCTTGTCGACCCGTTTCTCAATCTGGGCGTAGTCCTCGCGGAACTGCGGCACCACGGCCATGATCTGCTCCAGCAGCTTGGCCTGGTCCATCGTCTTCAGCTCGCCGTCGTCGATCACCACACGGCCGTCGACGATCACCGTGTCCACGCCACGGCCGCCTTCTGTGTAGACAATCTGGCGGACCGCGCTGTTGAGAGGCACGTAGGACGGATCGGTCAGGTCGAAGAGGACCAGGTCACCGCGCGCTCCCACCTTGATCCGGCCGAGATCGGCGTCGCGGTTGACGGCATGGGCACCGCCGGTGGTTGCCGCATCGAAGGCTGCCTCGGCCTGCGGGGTCTGGTCCTGATCGTCGCTGATGTGCACCATCAGCCCGAACAGCTTCATCGCCTGGAAGATGTTCTGGGCATCGCTGCACGAACAGTTGTCGCAGCCGAGCGCCAGGGAGACACCGGCCCGCTGCAGCTCCAGGATCGGCGGGATGCCGCTCTTGAGCTTCATGTTGCTGAGCGGGTTGATCACGACGTTGGTGCCGGTCTCGCCGAGGAGCTCGATCTCCGCGTCCTGCAGCCAGACCGAGTGGGCCAGGTTGAGCCGCGGGCCGAGCAGGCCTTCCTCGTCGAGACGCCGGATCAGCGAGCCGCCGTGCTCCGGGTATTCCATGCGGGCCTGCAGTGCCATGCCCTTGGATTCGTAGATGTGGGTGAAGATCGGCAGGTCGTAGGTCTCAGAGAGCGCCACCGTGCGGGCGATCAGATCGCTGGTGCAGCGTTCCGGCGCGGAGGGACCCAGCGCCCAGGTGATCCGCTCGAACTGGCAGGGCTTCTTCAGGAAGGTGTCCTCGAAGTAGGCCAGCTGGTCGATCCGCGCATCGGGTTCGGCCGCCGTGGAGAGCTGGCCGTGCAGCTCCTTCGGGAAGACCTCCTTCCAGAACGGGATCGTGTTGATCCCTTTGATGTCGGCGTACTGAAGGGCGACGACGGCGCGCAGGCCGATTTCGTCATAGGCCTCCAGCACTGCGTCCAGGTGCTCCTCGTCGAACGGATAGAGCGTGACCATGTCCTGCACGGTGGTCATCCCTGAGCGCAGGCATTCGAGCGCGCCGAGGAGGGTGCGGGCCTTGATTTCCTCGCGGCTGCGCTTGGGATACTGCGGCGGCAGCGCCAGAAGCCGCCAGGTCTCCAGCGGCTTCTGCTCCATCAGCCCCTTCGCCAGCGTGTCGTGGGAATGATAGTGCGCGTTGATGAAGCCCGGCGACACCAGCTTGCCGCCGGCGTCAATCTCCGTGATCCCCGGGATCGCTGCCGCCCCGACAACCGCCTGATCCCCGATTGCCGCGATGACGCCGTCCTTCACCAGGATTTCGGCCTGCTGCGGGCGATGCGGGTCGCCGCCGTCGACGAGGACGAGACCGTTGCGGATCAGAAGGGAACAGCCGGCCATACCGAACGGGCCTCCGAGCAAGACGACAGAAGGGAGAAAGCCGACGTCAGCGCGACTTTGCGTGGAAGGTCAGGCGCTTTTCCAGAAGGCCGACGAGCTCGACGAGAACGAAGCCGAGCGAGAACACGACCAGCACCAGCGCCCAGAAGCGGGTCATCTGGAAGGTCTGCAGATAGGTCTCGAACAGGGCGCCGAAGCCGACCAGCGCGATCACGATCTGGCCGATGATGACGCCCTTCACGCCGCGGACGACGCCGAGCCGGACCCCGGTCATCACCTCGGGCATCGCGGACGGCAGCAGGATCTTCCAGAACATCTGGAAGCGGGTGGCGCCGTTGGAGCGTGCCATCTCGACGAGGGACGGGCTCACACCCTGGATGCCCTCGCGGGTGTCGATGATGATCACCCAGACCGCGAACAGGAAGACCGTCGCGACCACGGTCGTTTCACCGATCCCGAGCAGCGGCATCAGCGCCGGCACGACGGCCGTCAGCGGCGCCGAGATGAAGATGTTCACCCAGACGTTCAGGATCTTGTCGGCGGCGGAGAAGCGGCCCATCAGCGCGCCGACCGGAATCCCGACAACGAGCGCCAGCGCCATTCCGATCACGAAGGCGCGGGCGGTGACGACCAGCGCGGTCTGAAACGACTTGAGCTGAACCACGTCGCCGACCGTCAACAGGATCGTGCTCAGCGGCGGGAACATCGTGCTGCCGGCTATCCGGGTCGCCAGCTCCCAGAGAATCGCCCAGGTCAGCAGTGACAGCAGGATGGGAAGACGTCCGGCCATCGGTTCAGCTCAGATACTGCTTGAGCTGCGACCAGATATCGTCGACCGCATCAAGATAGCGCTGATCGCGGCGCACCGCGTCCGGACCAGCTGCGCGGTCGAAGCCGGGTCGGATCGACTTGACCACGCGGCCGGGGTTGCGGGTCAAGAGCACGATCTGGTCAGAGAGATAGACCGCCTCCTCGATCGAGTGGGTGACGAAGATCACCGACTTCTTCTCTTCGCGCAGGAGTTCCAACAAGTCCTCCTGCAGCTTGCGGCGCATCTGCTCGTCGATCGCGGAGAAGGGTTCGTCCATCAGGAGGACGTCGGCGTTGACGGTGAGTGCCCGGGCGAGGCCGGCGCGCTGGCGCATGCCGCCGGAGAGCTCGCTCGGGAATTTGTGCTCCGATCCTGCGAGACCGACACTCTTGATGTAGCGCCGGGCCACGTCCTCTCGCTCGGACTTCGGGGTCCCCCTCAGTTCGAGCCCGAACGCGACGTTGCGCAGGACCGTGGCCCAAGGCATGAGCGCGAAGTCCTGGAACACGAAGGCGCGCTCGGGGCCGGGACCGTAGACGGTCTTGTTGTTGACCCGGACCTCGCCGTCGGTGGGCGGCAACAGTCCCGCGATGATCTTGAGCAGCGTGGTCTTGCCGCAGCCGGAAGGCCCGAGCAGCGTGGTCAGTTCGCCGCGCCGGAACTCGATCGAGACGTCGGAGAGCGCCTCGGTCCCGTCGCCGTAGCGCTTGGAGATGGAAACGGCCTTGACGATCGCGTCGACCTTGGCTGGTTCGATCTCCGCCGTGCGAATGGCGCTGATGGTGGTCACTTGGCGCTCCCCTGGCCGAGGGCCTTGAAGATCCGGCGCTCGACGACCTGAAGGCCGGTCAGCACCAACGTTGCGAAGGCGATGATGGAGAAAATCGCAGCGAACATTTCCGCGTAGCGCGCGATCGAGCGGTAGTAGCTGATGATGTCGCCGATGCCGGTGGGCGTGATCAGGAGTTCGGCGAGGACAATGCCGATGAAGCCGCCGGAGATGCCGAGCCGAAGGCCTGCGAAGATCATACCGCTGGCGTGGGGAAGCATGATCTTGGTGACCTGCTGGCGCCGTGTTCCCATGAAGGAGCACGTCATCTCTAGAAGCGAGGCGGAGGTGTAGCGGATGCCGTTGTAGGAGTTCAGCGTCACCATCGGCAGGCTCAGGATAACGACGGCGATGACCTTGGCCGTTATGCCGATCCCGTAGGCATAAGTGATCAACGGGATGATCGCGGCCATTGGCGCGGTTTGCATGATGATCATGGGCGGAAACAGCGCCCACTCGGAGAGCCGCGAGAGGCCCATTGCGACGCCAAGCCCGACCCCGAGCACCGAGGTGATGGCAAGGCCAATGGCAAGGGGCGGCAGCGTGCGCCTGTAGGCGGTGAACAGTTCGCCGCTCGCCATCAGTCGAACCAGGGCCAGCATGACCTCACTGAAGGGCGGAAAGGCGAGGCTGACCGGAATGCGACCCGCAATCTCCCAGATGCCGAAGAAGATCACGAACGAGAGGACCTTCCAGGCAATCGGCGGAAGGTTCCGGGCCCGGCTCTGCGGGGACGCGGCGGGTCCCGCGGAGATCGGAGGATGGGCGACCGTATCGGCGGACATCGTCTCGTTCAGACCTCGCGATGGGCAACGGAAACTGCGCCCGGACGGGCCGGGCGCAGTCGGGATTGGCGTCGGCTCAGTTGGAGCCGCCGACGGACTTGAGGGCCGCGTCGAGAGGACCGAAGTCCCAGACCGTCTCCAGGTCTTCCGCAGCGGACGTGTCCATCTTGCCGGCCTTGGCCAGGAACTGGATGTCCGACTTCGCCGCGGCCTCGCCGCCGCCGTCTGTCGGGAAGATCCCCGCCTCGACGGCCGCCTCGAAGAACGGCGTGATGTCAGCCACTTCCTCATCGCTCAGGTCAGGCAGCAGTCCGAGCTCTTCGCGCTGGGCGGCCGGCCAGGAGGGGTCGGCGACGGTCGCCTTGGCAGCCTTCAGGAGCTCCTCAAGCAAGATCTGGACCGCTTCCGGGTTGCTCTGAAGGAATTCAGTGTTGGCGTAGAGGGTGGAGTCGGAGGCGTCGACGCCATCCATCGGCAGCCGGCCGAACCGGTCCGGATCGCTGTCCAGCAGGATTCCCGCGCTGGTCATGTCCAGGAAGGTCGCCTTGATGTTGCCCTGCTGCATCGCGACGACGCGGACTTCGGAGCCCGGCACGTAGCTGATTTCGCTGAACTCGATGCCGCGGTTGGCCTCGATGATCTGCGCCATGGTCTCGGTGCCGGAGCCGCGCGAATGCACCACGAACGGCTTGCCGTCGAGCGAAGCCCAGTCCGGGTGGATCGTCTTGTCGCTCACTGGAATGTAGGCGAGCTTTCGGATCTGGTAGATGTTGCGCACCGGGGCGTTGAGGTTGAGGATCGGCTCGTAGGAATCGCCGACGCCCATATCGATCTGTCCGTTCAAGACAGCCTGGAACACGATGTCGTCCGCCCGCAGCGAGGACAGCTCGATGTCGACGCCGCGCTCCTTGGCGCGCTCGTACGCAATGAGCTGGATCAGGTCTTCCGCGGAGAAGGTGTCGGCTTCGGCAATACGGATGGTGCCGACATCCTGGGCTTGAGCGCCGAAGGCGGTCATCACGAAGAAAGCTGCCGTCGTAATCGGTTTAAGCATGTTCATGGGGATCTCCTGCGAACGTCCAACCGCAGCCTAGATTTGCGGCACGACCGACAGCCTCGCATGGGCTCGATTAATCAGACCAATGGAAAGATCGAATAAACTATTCTCTTTAATTTATAGCTCATTTGCCGCCGGGGATGGCTTTCGATCGTTTGCGATCGTCTGCAGAAAGCGGATGAATGCCGAGAGAACAGGGGCGCTAGCGGCGGCCGGCCGGGAGACGCACCAGTAGCTTGCCCCGGTAAGCCAATCGGCGCCGGGAACGGCGACAAGGCGTCCGGACGCGATATCATTGCGGACTAGTATTTCCGGAAGAAGCGCGACTCCCAATCCCGACCGGGCAGCTTCAAGCACCATGAAAAAGTGCTCGAATGCGAGCGCATTGACCGTGTCGGAATCGAGCTGGATTCCGTGACGCGCGCCCCAACGGGACCACGCCTGGGCGCGGGTCGTGTGGCTGAGCCTGCGCACCCGTGCCAAGTCTCCCGGCGCTTCAAGCCCATGATGCTTGGTGAACTCGAGGCTCGCCACGGCGAGCATCGTCTCCGGCATGAGACGTTGGGAAAACAACGGAGCCCATCCGCCACGGCCCCAGGTGATCGCGATGTCGATGGCGCCAGGGTCCCAGTTCAATGGGTCTTTGCGGTCGGTGCCGAAATCGGCGTCGATGGTGACGAGTTCGATCGCCGCATGCGCGTGAGCGTCCAGAAATCGGCCCAGCCGCGGCGTCAGCCACATGGCGCCGATGGAGGGCAGGGTTCCGATCCGAAGGATGCCGGGGAGGCTTTCCGCAAAATCCTGCGTCGTCGCTTCCAGGCGACGCATCGTTTCGGTGGCGTAGTCCCAGAAGCGTTCACCGTCGCGGGTGAGGGTGAGACGTCGACCGCCACGTGAAAACAGCGTCGAGCCGACCTCCGCCTCAAGCGCCTGCATACGCCGGCTGACCGCGCTCTGCGTCAGATCCAGATGGTGCGCGGCCTTCGTGAAGCTCTTGAACCGGGCGCAGGCATCAAAAAGGGGCAGGGCGGCGAGGACTCGGGAAGAGCGGGTATGCAACATGATCCATCATGAGTTTTTGGAATGGATGCATGAGCATAGTGCAATTGAACGAGCGCGGAGAGCCGTTATTTCTCCGGTGAAGTCGAGACTTGAGGAGAGAGCATGACCGCTCAGGATAAAGCGCGCCCGTTCCATCTTGCCTTCCCAGTGACCAATCTGGAGGCGACGCGCACCTTTTATCGCGATGTGCTCGGCTGCGGGATCGGACGTGAAGACCCCGGCCGTTGGATTGATTTTGATCTCTACGGCCATCAGATGTCCGCGCATTTGAGGCCCGCATCGCTTGCGGGCGACGAAACGGGTTTGGTTGGCGGCGATGCCGTTCCGATCCCCCATTTCGGGGTCGTGCTCACCATGGAGCAGTGGATTGTTCTCGCTGATCGTCTGAAGTCCAATCCCGACACGCGCTGGGTGCTGGAGCCCAAGGTGCGCTTCAAAGGCGAAGCCGGAGAACAGGCGACGCTGTTCATACTTGACCCATCGGGAAACCCGCTTGAGTTCAAGGGTTTTGCGTCAGACGATGCGGTTTTCCAAGCCTGAGCCGTATAGCTACAAAGGATCTGGTCTTCCCATAAAGGGGTGACCGCTGAGTCCTTGAAATAGGGCTTAAGGCGTTTCCGAAGCGGCCGAGTGCACCGAGCGGGCCAAGTAAATGCGCACGATGGACCTAGCTGCGTCAGGCCGGAAGAACGCGCGCAGCCCTGCCGGATTGATCTGCCTGTTCGGCATCAAGCCTCATTTCGGTCGTGCCGCGGTCTTCCCGACCTCTGCAACGCCGACGCCCGCCCACATCGGGCGCTGGCGGGCACGGCGGAAGACGACGGCATCATCCTTTCGCCGGGCTTTGAGGACAAGAACATCGTTTCGTGGGCGACCTTCACCTATCCGTTCAACCTGACAGGCAACCCTGCGGCGTCCATCCCCGTGGAGCTGTCGTCGGAGGGCCTTCCCGTCGGCCTTCAGGCCGTGGCCTCCGCCCATGACGACATTTCGCTCCTATCGCTCGGCGGCGCCTACGAACGGGCCACCGGCCATGAGAAGCGCGCACGTCCGTCCCTCTAGGTTCGACGGCCGACGTGAACGGCGGGGGTAAGGAGTCCGGCTCCATCCAGCCGCTTTCCCTGATCGTTGCAACGATCAGGGCGCCACCCGGCGTGGTCCCCCGCATTTGGACCTGATACGCTCCGCGACACCCTCTCCATGACACACGCCCATGCGCTGAGGGAAGCCGATGTCCGTTCCCCTCGGGATCCGGCCGGCGCACGTCCGCGACCGGAAGCGCATCCGGCCCGGTGCCGGCGTGCGGCCCGCCCGCACCCCGCGTCGACCCCTCCATTCTGCATCAGTCCCGACCCCGCTTCCACAGCGGCCTCCGGACGGGTGCCCCCGCGTCGATGGCGCCTCCGCCGCTTTGTTGAGCTTGACGGATCTGTTGGCACCGTGACAAAATCCCAAAAAACAAGATATTATCTCGAAAAATGGAACATTGGAGCGGGAATGATGTCCATGATGAAGAGCGTTTGCGGGATCGCGCTGTCCTGCGCGATGGCTGTCGGAGTGGCGGCGGGCGCTGAGGCCGAAGAGTTCCACTGGCGCATTCAGAGCAATCTCAACCCCGGTGAGCCGGGCTATGTCGCATTGAAGGAGCAGTTCGCCGACCTGGCCACGGAGATGTCGGGCGGCGAGATCACGTTCGAGATCTTCCCGGTCGGTGCGCTCTATCCGGTGAAGGACGGCCTTGAGGCTGTCGGTGCGGGCGTTACCGAAATGGCGGTGCTGACCGGGGGCTACTACTCCGGCAAGCTCGGTCCAATCGCCAATCTGGAGAGCGGCGTCCCGGGCTCCCTGCGCACGCCGATGGAGCGCTTCAACTTTTTCTACAAGAAGGGGTTCATCGATCTCGCGCGTGAGGCCTACTCGGCGTACGGCGTCTACTATCTGGGACCGCAGCTTTCGCCGTCCTGGGACATCATGTCGACCAAGCCGATCACCTCCATGGCGGATTTCGAAGGGCTGAAGATCCGCTCCTTCGGCCTGGAAGCCGATTGGTACGAGAAGATGGGCGCAAGCCCGGTCTTTCTCGGCGGCGGCGAGATCTACACGGCGCTCGCCACCGGCGTGATCGACGCCGCGCGGTGGGCGAGCCCGGCCGGCAACATGAACAACTCCTTCCACGAGGTCGCGAAATACTACGTCCAGCCGTCGCCGATGCCGGTGCCGAACAACTTCTTCGCCGTCAACATGACGGCCTGGGAGAGCCTGCCGGCCGACATTCAGGCAATCCTGAAGGAAGCCGCAGTCGCTTCGTCGCTCGATTACATCGCGACGTCGATGAACAACGACGCCAAGGCGATGAAGGAAATGGAAGCGGCCGGCGTCGAGGTGTCCACGATCCCGCCGGAAGAGTGGGCCGAGATGGAAGCGCAGGCCCGCGAGTTGTGGCAGGCTTACGCCGACGAGGGCGATCTCGCCAAGCGTGGCGTGGACATGCTGAACGGCTTCCTCGTCGATCTGGGGCGGGTGCAGCAGTAACGGCCCGGCGGCCGATGTTTGAGGCGGGGTTTCCATTGGGAAGCCCCGCCCGCTTCTTGAAGAGGGGACCGGCCCGAGATGCTTCGACGTATCGTTGCCGTGATTGATGCGTTCATCGCCGGTCTCGGCAAGCTGGTGGCGCTACTGATCCTCGTGATCATCGCCATCATGATCGCCGAAATGATCTCGCGGGATCTCTTCTCTGTTTCCATGGCCTGGGCCGGCGAGCTGTCCTCGTGGCTTCTGGTGGCCATGATCTTCCTGGGCGGTCCGTGGGCGCTGGCCCGAGGCAACTTCGTCCGGGTGGACGCGGTGTTCGATCGCTTCGGCGCCCGCACCCGGGCCCTGGTCGACACCCTGGTCTCGTCGATCCTCTTCGCGCTTTTCTGCGGGGTGTTGATCAAGTTCGGCGGCGAATTCGCGTTGAAGTCCTTCGCCATGGGCGAGCGCTCGGCGACCGGCGGCTGGGGTGGTCCCGTCTGGGCGGCCAAGGGCTTGGTCCCTGTCGGTGCGATCCTGCTGGTTCTGGCCTGGATCTCCCATCTCTATCACGCCTGGCAGGACGACACGCCGGCGGCCGATCCCGAAGAGGGGCTCTGAGATGGCCGATCCCGTCCTGACCACGGCGCTGCTGTTTGGCGGTATGCTTCTTGCGCTCGGCATCGGCGTCCCGATCGCGCTCGCGCTCGGCGGTCTGTCGATCGGCATGATCTACGTGTTCTGGAGCCCGATGGCCCTGAACATGCTTCCGATCAAGGCCTTCGCCACGGCGTCAAGCTTCGAGTATGTGGCCATCCCGCTGTTCATCTTCATGGCGGCAATGCTGCAGCGGGCGAAGATCGCGGAAGACCTCTACAACACGATGCAGTGTTTCTTCGGCGGCCTTCGCGGCGGTCTCGGGATCGGGACCATCATCATCTGCACGCTGTTCGCGGCGATGGCGGGGATCAGCGGCGCGGCGACGATCTCCATGGGCATGCTGGCCGTTCCCGCGATGCTGGAGCGCGGCTACGGCAAGGGCGTGGCGCTGGGATCCGTCGCCGCCGGCGGCTCCCTGGGCATCCTGATTCCGCCCTCGGTCACCATGATCGTCTACGGCATCGTGGCGAACACCTCGATCGGCAAGCTCTACGCCGGCGGAGTTCTGCCGGGTCTGCTGATCGCGGTCCTGTTCTGCATCTATCTCCTGGTGCGGGGCGTGTTCGATCCGGCCGGCAGCGGCGGGTCCGTCGTGCAGCGTTATTCGTGGGGCGAGAAGCTGCGCAGCCTCAAGGGGCTGGTGCTCCCGTTCCTTCTGATCGCCGCGGTGATGGGCTCGATTTTGACCGGGACGGCGAGCGTTTCGGAAGCGGGGGCTGTGGGCGCGGGCGGTGCCATTCTGGCCGCGGTCATCCTGCGCCGTCTGGACTGGGCATCCGTCCAGGACGCATCGCGGGAGACACTGCTTCTGTCGTGCATGATCTTCTGGATCATCATCGGTGCGACGGCGCTGTCGACCTTCTACACGGCGATGGGCGCGGCGCGGCTGATCGAAGGCCTCGTGCTCGATCTGGAGGTGAACCGATGGGTCATCCTCATCGGGATGCAGATCATCCTGCTCCTGCTGGGCATGCTCCTCGACACCGTCGGCATCATCATGATCACGGCTCCGATCTTCGTGCCGATCATCACCAAGCTCGGCTTCGATCCCGTCTGGTTCGGGATCCTCTATATCGTCAACATGGAAATCGGCTTCCTGACGCCGCCCTTCGGCTACAACCTCTTCTATCTGCGCGGGGTGTCGCCGGCATCCGTCACGATGGTCGACATCTACAAGTCGGTGCTGCCGTTCATCGCGCTGATGATCCTCGCCGTCGCGATCTGCATGGTGTTTCCCGAGATCGTCCTGACCCTGCCGAACGCGCTCTTCTAGGGCACCCGCGGCAAGGCTGAAGATCAGGAGGTGCCGACAGTCTCCGACTGCGTATCGAACATATGCGCCAGCCGATCGGCGGCGTCCTTCAGCGCTGCGATCCACATGTCCTGGGGGTGCTGACGCAGCCGCGTGCACGGTCCGGTCAGGCCGAGCGAATAGATGACGCCGGCGGATTTCATATGAATCGGGCAGGCATAGGCCATGACATTGTCGTCGATTTCCCGGTCGCAGACCGCGAACCCCTGCTCGCGGATCTTCCTGAGCTCTGCGCGCACCTCGCTTGGCGACGTCACCGTGCGGCTTGTCATCTTCTCGAAGGGCTCCTTCAGGAAGCGATCCACCACATCGTCCGGCTGGTAGGCGAGAATTGCCTTTGCCGATGCGGCGGCATGAGGCGGAAGAACCTCGCCCGGCAGGACGTGGAGCCGATGGCCCTGGTCCGGCGCGCTGCGCGCGATCGAGCGGACGTTGTCGCGGCCGAGTCGCACCACGTAGCAGGTCTCGTGAAAACGTTCGGCGAGTTCATCGAGAATGATCTGTGCGAAGCCGGCGGTTGCGGCCGGATTCGCCCCAAGCTGGAGCATCCGCCACATCCGGTCTCCCACACGAAACGTCTTGTGCCAGGTGTCGTCGGTTGCCAGCGCGCCGGCCTCCACCAAGGATCGCGTCAGCCGGTGCGCCGTGGCCTTCGGCAGGCCGGTGAGGCCCGAGATGTCGGTCAGGGTGAGGCCACGCGTGGACGCGGCAACGATCTCCAGGATCTGAAGATAGCGCTCGATAGGTCCCGGGCTGTCACCTGCCATCACCAGTCCTTCCTGCCTCGACGAGACCTTCTTGTGTCTGACTCGAATACGCGATTGCACGCGTTGACACCAACAATGGTGTTCTATTTAATATCATTTATCGAGATATTTTTCCGAAAAACGGAACTTTGGGCAGAGGGCATATGACGATTAGCGTCGGGGTCGATGTCGGCGGAACATTTACCGACTTCCTTCTCCTGGATTCCGCCACATCCAGCTACCGAACCGCGAAGGTGCCGACGACGGTGGACGACCGCTCGCGCGGCTTCCTTCAGGGAATCGGGGAGCTCGGCGGACCGGCGTCGGCAATCGACTGGCTGGTGCACGGCACGA
Source organism: Amorphus orientalis (assembly GCF_030814015.1). Lineage (NCBI taxonomy): Bacteria > Pseudomonadati > Pseudomonadota > Alphaproteobacteria > Hyphomicrobiales > Amorphaceae > Amorphus > Amorphus orientalis. Next base: position 453,224 of record NZ_JAUSUL010000003.1, on the reverse strand, counting down.
CAGCCGGCACGAACGCGGTGCTGGAGCGTAAGGGAGCCCTCTGCGGCCTGATCACGACGCGTGGCTTCCGCGATACGCTGGAGCTTGGCCGGCGGACGCGGCCGACGCCCTATGGGCTCGCGGGCAGTTTCGAGCCCCTGATCGCGCGTGAGCACCGGCTGGAGGTCGGAGAACGGATAGACGCCGAGGGGCGCGTCCTGACGCCGCTCGACGAGGACGGCGTGCGCGCCGCGGCCAGGGCGCTGCTGGCCGCCGGCGTCGAATCCGTCGTCGTGCACTTCCTGCATTCGTACGTGAACGATGCGCACGAGGCCCGCGCGGCCGAGCTTGTCCGCGAAATCTGGCCGAACGAGCACGTGGTGGCCGGGCACGAGATCATCCGCGAGGTCCGCGAGTTCGAGCGTGCCTCCACCGCCGCGATCCATGCCGGCATCGGCCCTGTGGTGTCGCGCTACATCAACAGCGTCGCGGACCAGCTGAAGGACAAGGGCTTTGCCCACGAACTGCTGATCATGCAGGCCAACGGCGGCATGATGGCGTCTTCCCTGGTCGCCGAGCAGGCGGTCCAGACGGTGATGTCGGGCCCGGCTGCCGGCGTTCTCGCTGCTGCCGAGATCGCAAAGGCCGCCGAGATCGACAACATCATCACCGGCGACATGGGCGGAACCTCTTTCGATGTGGCTCTCGTGGTCGGCGGCGAGCCGGTGATCACGGCGGAGAAGGATCTCGCCTACGCCGTCCCGATTCGGGTTCCGATGATCGACATCCACACGGTCGGCGCCGGCGGCGGGTCGATAGCGCACCTCGACAAGGCGGGGATGCTCCGTGTCGGCCCCGAGAGCGCCGGATCGTTTCCCGGTCCCATCGGATACGGCCGGGGCGGCACCGAGCCGACGATCACGGACGCGAACTTTTTGCTGGGCAGGCTCAATCCCGACTCCGTCACCGGCAGCGACACCCGGGCACCGCTGGACGGGATCGCAGCCGCGATGAAGGAGACGATCGGAAACCGGCTAGGCCTCGACGAAATCGCGACGGCGGCCGCCGTGCTCGAGGTGGCGATATCGGAGCTTGCCGGAGCAATCCGGTTGATCTCGATCGAGAAGGGCAACGACCCGCGCGACTTCGCCCTGATGCCCTATGGCGGCGCCGGTCCGCTTCACGCCGTGGCGATCGCACGCGAGCTCGGCATCCCGCGCGTGGTGGTGCCGCGCTTCCCCGGCCTGACGTCCGCGCTCGGCTGCATCCTGGCCGACGTGCGCCATGACTTCGTGCAGACCGTCAACCAGCCGCTGGCGTCGCTCGACCCCACTGCGGTCGAAGCGATCATGTCGGCGCAGGAGCAATCCGGGCGGGAGCTTCTTGAGCGGGAGAAGGTGACCGTCGGGTCCGTCGAGATCCGGCACGAAGCCGATCTTCTGTTCCGAGGCCAGTCCCATGTCCTGAAGATTCCCATCGAGGGGAGCGGTTTCGATGCCGGTCGCGTGCTGGCAGCCTTCGTCGCTGCCTACGAGGACCGTTTCGACCTCTCTCTGCCGGAAATGATCCCGATGCTGATGAACGTGCGCACCACCTTGATCGGGCGGCGCGAGGCGATCGATCTCCGGGCCTTCCGACCGGGCGAAGGATCGCTGGAAGCGGCCCGGAGCGGGACGCGCAGCGTCTATTACGACGGGTCCTGGCTCGAGACGCCGATCTTCGTGCGGGAAGCGCTGCCGGCCGATGCGGTCATCGACGGCCCGGCCATCGTGGAGCAGCCGGATTCTACCCTCGTCCTCGATCCGAGATCGACCGCCCGGATCGACGCCATCGGCAACATCGTCGTGGAGCTTCAGGGCTGATCATGCTGGACACCGACACCAACCGCACCGCCGTCGATCCCGTCACGCTGACGGTCATCGAAAAGGGCCTGCAGCAGGTCTGCAGCGAGATGGATCTGGTCCATGAGAAGACCTCGTTCTCGCCGGTGATCTCGGAAGCCTTCGACCGCTCGAACGGCATCTACGGCCGCGAGGACGGCCGCATCATCGCCCAGGGTGCGCTCGGCCTGCCGATCTTCCTCGGCGTGATGCAGGAGACCACCCGCTCCGTCATCGCCGAACGCGACGATCTGGAGGACGGGGACGTTGTCCTGATCAACGACCCCTATCTCGGCGGCACCCATCTGATGGACGTTAAGATGGTGCGGCCGTTCTACTATCGCGGCCGACTGTGGTGCTATCTCGCCAACACCGGCCACTGGCCCGACACCGGCGGCATGGTCCCCGGCGGCTTCAACTCCACCGCCACAGAAATCCACCAGGAGGGGTTGCGCATTCCTCCCGTCAAGCTGGTGCGCAACGGGCAGATGGACCCGGAACTGGTCAAGCTCGTGCTTGCGAATATCCGCGTGTCGGAGGAGCGGATCGGCGATATCAAGGCCCAGATCGCGGCCCTTGCCACTGGCGCCAGGCGTCTGACCGCGCTGCTCGACCGCTACGGCCAGGATGTCGTCGAGGCTGCGATCGCGGAGCTGGAAACCCGCTCCGAAACGATGATGCGCGCACACCTGGAGACGATCCCGGACGGCATTTACACCGCGAGCGCGTTCATGGATTCCGACGGCGTCGTGAACGAGCCGCTGGAAGTGAACGTGGCCATCACCGTCTCCGGCTCCGACATCGGTTTCGACTTTTCCCGGTCGAGTCCCCCCTGTGCCGGCCCGATGAACTCGGTGTGGGCCACCACGCTGTCCTCGGTCTATGTGGGGCTGAAGCACATCTTCCCTGACGTGCCGATGAATGCCGGCTGCTTCCGTCCGATCGAGGTGGCGCAGCCGAAGGGCACCTTCATCTATGCGGAGTATCCGCGACCGGTCGCCGGCTGTGCCGCGGAGGTCTCGCAGCGGATCATGGAGGCGGTGTTCCTCGCGCTTGCCAACGCGATCCCCGACAAGCTGTTCGCCGCGCCAGCCGGAACCAGCGGCAATCTCAGCCTGGGCGGCTACGATCCCGAGCGCGGCGAGAACTACATCATGTACTACTTCTCCGGCGGGGGTTACGGCGGCTGGTGGGCCGGAGACGGGCTCACCAACGGCTGCTCGACCATCGGCATTTCCAAAAGCCAGCCCGTGGAGATCCTGGAGCAGCGCTATCCGATCCTGTTCGAGCACTATGCGCTGCGGGAAGGCTCAGGCGGCGCTGGAACCTATCGTGGCGGGTTCGGGGTCGACTACCGGCTGCGGCTCCTGCGTGGTCAGGGCAAGGCCTCGTTCCTGATGGAGCACGGGCGGACCGGTCCGCCTGGCATCCTCGGCGGCGAGGCCGGCGCCCCCAACCGGATCGAGGTCGGCCACGGCGGCGAGGTCATCAGCCCGGCACACTTCTCCAAGGGGGAAGGGTTCGTGCTCAGGGAGGGCGACTGGATCGAAGTCCATACGCCGGGCGGCGGCGGCTACGGCCCGGCAACCGACCGGGCGCCCGAGGCCGTCGAGCGCGACCGGGAGCGCGGATACGGCTGCTCGGAAAGCGACCGATGACCCACGTCCTGCACCGCAAGCTCGGCAAGACGCCGCCCACCGTCGTCCACGCCGAGGGTCTCTGGCTCCGGGATTCCGAGGGCCGGACCTATCTTGACGCTGTCTCCGGCGGGGCGGCGGTTTCGGCGATCGGCCACGGCGACCCCCGTGTGCAGGCCGCGATCGACGCGCAGCTTGCCAGGGTCGACTTCGCCCACAATTCGTTCTTCACGAACGAGCCGGCCGAGGCTTTGGCCGATCATCTGGCCGAGCGCGCGCCGGGCGGGCTGTCGCGGGTGTTGTACTGCTCGGGCGGCTCGGAGGCGATGGAGGCGGCGCTGAAGCTCGCCCGCCAGATCTGGATCGAGCGCGGACGACCGGAAAAGCGGACCATCATAGCCCGCGAGCAGAGCTATCACGGCGGCACCCTCGGAGCGCTGTCGATCGGTGGCAACAAGCCGCGCAGCATGCCGTTCCGGCCGATGCTGTTCGACACCCGCTTCATCGAGCCCTGCTATGCCTATCGCTACCGACACGACGGCGAAAGCGAGGCCGACTACGGCGCCCGGGCAGCCGCCGCCCTGGAGCGGATGATCCAGAAGGAGGAGGCGGATACCGTCGCAGCCTTCGTCTGCGAACCCGTCGTCGGCGCGACGCTCGGCTGTGCGCCCGCAGCGGCCGGCTATCTCAAGCGTATCCGAGAAATCTGCGACCACCACGACATCCTTCTGATTTTCGACGAGGTGATGTGCGGGGCCGGGCGCACCGGCTACACGTTCGCTTGCGAGGAGGACGCGGCGACCCCCGACATCCTTGCGATGGCCAAGGGGCTCGGCGGCGGCTACCAGCCGATTGGGGCGCTGCTGGTGCACGACCGGCTGGTCGACACGATCGTGTCCGGGTCCGGGGCGCTGCTGCAGGGGTTCACCTACATGGCGCATCCGGTCGCCTGTGCGGCCGCGCTGCGGGTCCAGCAGATCATGGTGGAGGACGGCCTTCTCGAGCGCGTGCGCGACAAGGGCGAGCTCCTGCGCCGACGCCTAGAGGCGACCTTCGGTCAGCATCCCCATGTGGGCGACATCCGCGGGCGCGGCCTGTTTCTCGGCATGGAGCTGGTGGAGGACCGCTCCACCAAGGCGCCTTTCGATCCGCGGCTCGGCATTGCCGCCCGGCTGAAGGCGGTGGCGATGGACGAGGGGCTGATGGTCTACCCGTCAGGCGGCACCGTCGACGGGACCAACGGGGATCACGTCCTGCTGGCGCCCGCCTACACCGTTTCCGACGAGGAGATCGACGAGATCGTGGTGCGGCTTTCCCGCAGTCTGAATCGCACCTTGGCCGAAGCGGTTCGGCCATGACCGCCCCCTCCCGGCGTCTGGCGGAACTGAGAGAGACCTATGCCGCGGCGCGACCGGAAAGCCGGCGGCGGATGGCCGCAGCGACGCAGGTGATGCCGGGCGGGAACACGCGTTCGGTGCTCCATTTCGAGCCGTTTCCGATGGTTATTGCAGGCGGCGAAGGCTGCCGCATCACCGACGTCGACGGCCACAGCTACATCGACTGCGCTGGCGAGTTCTCCGCCGGTCTCTACGGCCACGGCGATCCGGTGATCCGAGCCGCGCAGCACAAGGCGCTGGAGGACGGCCTAGCGCTCGTCGGACCCAACCTCTACGAGGCGGACTTTGCCGCCGAGCTCTGCCGGCGCTTCCCGTCGGTGGACAAAGTCCGCTTCTGCAACTCCGGTACCGAAGCGAACCTGTTCGCCGTGCTGGCCGCGCGCCATGCGACCGGGCGCGGCAAGGTCATGGTCTTCGGGGCGGCCTATCACGGCGGCGTCATGACCTTCTCGGCACCATACAACCCGATGAACGTGCCCTTCGATTTCGTACTGGCGCCCTACAACGATCTCGAGGCGACGGCCAAAACCGCCCGGGCTCACGCCGCCGATATTGCCGCCATCCTGGTGGAACCCGTCCTGGGCGCGGCAGGCAACATTCCCGGGGAGCCGGGCTTCCTGCAAGGCCTTCGCGATCTTGCGACGGAGATCGGCGCGCTGCTGATCTTCGATGAGGTCAAGACCTCCAGACTCGGCCGTAGCGGCGTGCAGGGGCTGGTCGGTGTGCTGCCCGACCTCACCACCTTCGGCAAGTATCTGGGGGCCGGGCTCTCCTTCGGCGCTTTCGGTGGGGTCGATGGCGTCATGGAGCTGTTCGATCCGGCCCGCCCGACAGCGCTCAAACATGCCGGGACCTTCAACAACAACGTGCTGTCGATGGCCGGTGGGTTGATCGGACTTCGGGAGGTCTTCACTGCGGAGCGGGCGGAAAGCTTTCTCGCGGAGGGCGAACGGTTCCGTGACGCGCTCTCCCGGCGATTTGCCGACACCGATGTTCCGGTCCGCGCGAGCGGGCTCGGGTCGATGATCAGCCTGCACGTAGGGCGGATGGTGCCGCGCCGGGTGGCCGAGTTCCATCCCGCGACGGGCCCGTTGCGGCAGATCGTTCATCTGCGATGCCTTGATATGGGGCTTGCCACCACGCCGCGCGGCGACATCTTCCTGTCGTTGCCGATGACGCAGGCGACACGCGACGAGATCGCCGACATCCTTGCGGAAACGGTGTCGGAGGAAATCGGGCCGCTCCTTTCGGCCTGAGCTTCCGCGAACGCGAACCCTGCCGCGCTTCGGTCCGATCGAAATCGGAAAGGGGATGAAGGGCCTCTCCGCTGTCCTTCGGACTCACTTGCGTAAGCAGTTGGGTCGCTGGGCCGGTCGCGCCGACATGGCGGGCCACACAGGAGCCCGCTGAGCGCCTTCGAGGGGTGAGTTCCGTACCGGATCGCCGCTGGAGCTCACAGGGGGGCTTCCCTGCGCCGGGAGGAAAACCTCCGTCGCAGGTCGCGGTGATTTCGGGTGTTGGAAGCTCTGCTATCGATACTCTTGTGTTTGATATTCACATGCGATCGCGGAATCCGCGAGCTTGCTGAGCGCACCGAGCGGGATCGGGGCGATCGGCATCCGGCGTCGGGATTTCGAGACCGGATGACCTGTGAGATGGGACAGGGCCGCGGCAACCGAGTGGCGGGCGAGCACGCCTTGGTCGGGCCCCATCGCCGCGGTCGTATAGCGCTTAACGTGCTCGGGATGGGCAAAGCCCTCTCGCACGGCCAGCGCCAAGTCGCCAACCGTCACGTCGTTGCAGACATCGACGAATTGACGCCATGGATTGCCGGCGGGAACGGTAAGTGTGGACGTCTCGGGCATATCGACACTTCCGTATAGGTCGATTTCCGGTCGATGGGCGGGTGCCGCCTCCAGAAGATCCAGTCGTGGCACGCTCCCGGCATCGACGGCGATGAGGTCGGCGGAGACCGTCCGCTCTCCCGCTTGGGTTGCAATCCGCACCGCTTCCACGCGGGTCCGTCCGACGACGCCCACGATCCGATCGTCGGAATCGAGCACGGTTACGTTGGCGCCGACCTGCTCCAGGTATCTTGTAGCCCGGGCGGCAGTCGTCTCATGGCTCGATATCACGACCTGACGGCCCGGCAGTACCTCGTAGCGCTCGACGTAGTCAGCGACGGCGGAGGCCAGCATCACTCCTGGAAGATCGTTGTTTTCGAAGATCGGCAGAAGATGCGTGCGTCCTGTAGCGAGACCCACACGCCCCGCCTTGATGTCCCAGAGGATTGGGCCGTCGACACGTTCTTCCAGTGCAAGTGCTCCGTCTTGTCGGAGCGCCACGACGATAGTGGCGGAAAGGTCCGGGCGGGCCCGTCGATCGTCGGAACCCGGGGCAGGCATCGCATCGGCGGTCAGTACCGACTTGCCCTCCTGCCGAAGCCGGACGGTAGCGGCACGGCCGGCCGGCCCGTCGCCGACGACGAGGACATCGCAGGTGGCGCGACGGACGGAGAACGCGTCCGGCTGGCTCCCGATTGGACCGTCGCTGGCGAGCCGACGCAACATCGGTTCCACAGCGTGCCAGGCTCGGGCGCCGGTCCAGAGCTTGTGATAAAAGCCCGCCACCGTGAACCGCGCGAGTCCGGCGATCGCGAACGCGGTCAACCGGTCGGCATGGGCGCCGCGCGCCTCCAGCCCGGGAGCCAGGGGCAGGGTGGTCGCACGGGCGTTGGCGTGGATTGGCGACGGCTGAAGTCGATGCACCAGCGCGGCGGGTTCGTCGAATCCGGCGGTGATGATGCCGCGCGGCCGGCGTCGGCGCGGGCTGAAGCCTGTGGCGAGAATACCGTTGCGCAGGAGCGCGGCCGCAAGCGTATCACCGGTCCGGCCGACGAGCCGTCGGCGGTTGAAGACGAACGGGACGTCTCCGGCAGGCGGTGGTGTCGTCATCGTCCGCGTGCCTCGATCTTTTCTTCGATCAGCGCGCCGGTCTCGTAGCGCCGCGGCGAAAAGGGGGCGGCGAGCGCGGTCGGCGTGCCGGTTGCGATCTCGGTTGCCAGGGCGTGTCCGGCGGTCGGCGCCGCCTTCATGCCGCCCGCCGACCAGCCGCAGTTGGCGTAGACACCCTCAAGGGCCGTCTCGCCAAGGAGCGGGCTCGCATCGGGGGTGACGTCTATCACACCGTCCCACATCCGCATCAGCCGCACCCCTGCGAGGGAAGGGAAGAGCGTGACCAGCCCTTGGACGGATTGGGCGGCGATGCCGAACGGGTCGTGCTCGGTTTCGCCCTCCGCATCGCTCTGGGCGATACCGAGCACGAGTTCGCCGCGCGCCGTCTGCTGGACCAGGGCCCGGTGGCGCATGGAAACCACGACCGGGTCCAGGATCGGCGCAATCGGCTCGGTGACGGCCGCCATCAGCGGATAGGGCGCAATCGGCAGCGTCAGGCCGACCGTCGCTGCCAGCGCCTTCGATCGCCATCCGGCCGTGAGCACGACCCGACGGGTCTCGATTGATCCGGCGGTGGTTTCGATGCCACAGGCCCGGTCACCGAACTTCCAGAGCGATGAAACATCCACGCCCTCGACGATGTCGACCCCGAGGTGAGACGCGGCCCGGGCATAGGCCCAGGCGACGGCATCGTGGCGAACAGTTGCGGCTTCCCCTTGCCAGAGCCCGCCGACCATGTCGGCCTTCAGAAGCAGAAGCCGCTTTCGAACGGCTTCGGGCGACAGGACCTCAGCGGCCGCGCCGACCGACGCCATGGTTTCGATCATCGCCTGGAACTCGGCGCGATCGGCCTCGTCGTGGGCGAGCTGAAGGTAGCCGCGCCGGGTCACCATCAGGTTGTAGTCGAGTTCGGTGCCGAGCGTCCTGTAACGCTCAAGCGCGTCCTGGAAAAATGCGGCACTGGCTGGATGGCGGTAAGTGGAGCGAAGCAGTGCGGTGTTGCGCGCGGTGTTGCCGCCGCCGAGCCATCCGCGCTCAACAACTGCGACGTCGCGGATGCCATGGTCGTGGGCTAGATGATAGGCAGTGGCAAGCCCGTGTACGCCGCCGCCCACGATCACGACCTCGTAGCTGCGCTTGGGCTCTGCTCGGCGCCACTGTCTCGGCCAGGCCGAATGGCGCTTCGGCACGTTGGCGAGATACTGGCGAAAGAAGCTCGGAGAACGGGCTAGCACTTGCTTTCGTAGTAGCTCTTGGCCGTGGCAAGCAGCCTGCGCATGCTGTCCGAGGCGGCGGCTTCGTCGCGTTGCTCGAAGGCGGCGCACATGGCGCGATGATGATCGAGTGTCGTCGCCTGGTTTTCCCGAACCGAAAGTGTTGCGACGCGGATGCGCTGGATCTGGTCGTCCAGGGTTTCCAGCACCTGGGCAAGCCGCGTGTTGCCGCACGCTTTCAGCAGACGTGTGCGGAAGTTCGAATTGTGAAGGATGAAGGCCTGGGTGTCGCCGGCTTCATAGGCGGCCTCCTCACCACGAACTTGCTCGGCGATTGCGGCGATCTGGGGCGCGTCGGCGCGGTTGACCGCCATGGCTGCCGCTTGAGGTTCGATCAGAAGACGAAGTTCGACGATTTCCTGCATCGCTTCCCTGGTGACCTCCGGAACCCGATAGCCGCGTCCGGTGTCCTCCAGGACGCCCTCGCGGCAAAGCTGGAACAGGGCCTCGCGCACCGGCGTACGCGAGACGCCCAGCTGTTTCGAGAGATCCTGCTCGACGGCCCCACCGTCTGGAAAGGTCCCGAAACGAACCATCTCGCGCAGGCTCGCATAGACCTGATCGCGCAGACGAGGCTGCCGAACGGGAAGGGAAAGGGACGCGCTCATATGTATACTGTATGCAAAAAAAGAGATTCGATCAACGATTTAGGCGTCGGTTGAATCGGCCCGTCCAGACCCCGAATGTCCCTGTCCCACGAAGCAGATAGCCCATAAGATCACAGACCGAGAGCGCGCGCATGACATCCTTTCCCGATCATCCCTTCTGGACCTTCTCGCTCGAAACATATGGCAGGCCAGGCGTACCGGAGGCGTGCCTGGAGCTGCAGGACCGGTTGGTGATCGACGTAAACCTGCTTCTGTTTTGTCTTTGGTCCGCGAAGGTCGGCCGCAGCGCGTTCGATGCGATCGAGATGGCGGATCTCATCGCCGAGACCGAAGACTGGCACGAAAACGTGGTCAAGCCGTTGCGCAAGGCGCGCCGGCGCATGAAGCGGGGGGCGAACGGGGTCGCGCTCGATCTTGTGCTGGATGTGCGCAAACGGCTGGCGGCGACCGAGATCGAGACGGAGCATCTGGAACAGCTTCTGATTGCGGCGGTGGCGGGCGAGGGGACGCCGGCGCCGGCGGACCAGCCCGCCGAGACGGTCGCGCGGGCCAATGTCGCCGTCTACTACGATGCCATCGGCGCGCGCCCAGACAGCGATGACGACGCGGCGCTTGACCGGATCCTCCAGACGGCGCTCGCCTGACGACAGCGACGGCGCCTGCTGAACCCAGCCAGGATCAGCCCTTTTCCCGCCAGCGGCGCACGGTGCCGAGATCGATGTCGAACAGGTCGAGCACGCGGCCGACGGTGTGATCGATCATATGGTCGATGCTCTCCGGTTTGGCGTAGAAGGCCGGAACCGGCGGGGCCACGATGGCGCCCATCTCCGAGACCGAGGCCATGGTGCGCAAATGGCCCGAATGAAGCGGCGTCTCGCGCACCATCAATACCAGGCGTCGGCGCTCCTTCAGCACCACGTCGGCGGCTCGGGTGAGCAGGGTTGAGGTGACCCCCGTGGTGATCTCCGACAAGGTACGCATCGAACACGGCGCAACGATCATACCGCGGGTCCTGAACGACCCGCTTGAGATCGAAGCGGCTACATCGTCGATGCCGTGGCAGACATCGGCGAGCGCTTTCACGTCGGCGATCTTGTAGCGGGTCTCATGGGCGAGGGTGATCTCGGCGGAGCGGGACAGAACAAGGTGGGTCTCGATCTCCGTCTCGCGCAGAAGCTCCAAAAGCCGCACCCCGTAGACCACGCCGGATGCGCCAGAGATCCCAACAATCAGGCGGTTCGAGCCCGTCGCGGAGAGGGATGTATTGGTGGGTGCCACGGAGCGGTCTCAGGATCTGGTTGGCTTGTTCGTGACATAGCCGGCGCCGAGATCGTCGGCGATCCGGTCCGGGTCACGCTCACAGGCAGGACCGTAGCCACCGCCGCCGGGCACGTCGATACGAACGCCGTCTCCGGCTGGAATCGGCTGCAGGCCCTTGGCCTTCAGCGGCTTGCCGGAGAGCGTTTCCACCTTGCCCGGTGCGCCGGGCTCTCCACCCGCCCGGCCGCGCGCGGGATTGTCGACGCGATCGAATACGGCGAACAGCTGGAAGGCACTGCCGTCGATGGTGCCGACCTCGATGCGCTGGCCCAGTCCGCCGCGCCATTTGCCGGCGCCGCCGGTGTCGGGCAGTAGCTCCTTGCGGTGGATCACGATCGGTGCGGCGGTTTCGCAGATCTCCACCGGGATGGACCGGATTCCGCTCGGAAAGCTGGTGGCGGACAGCCCATCGCGGGTTGGACGCGCCCCAACCCCGCCGGCATTGAAGAACAGGATCTCGAACGGCCGGTTTTCCGCCTTGCCGCGCAGTTGCAGGCCCCAGTTGCAGGCTGCGCCTTCCGCAGGAACCAGCCCCGGCAGCACCTCGGCGAGGCAGCCGAGCACCACCTCGGGCAGGAACTGGCCGATAATGTGCCGCGCGCAGACCGGCGCCGGCGGCTCCACGTTGAGGATCGAGCCGATCGGAGCGGTCACCTCGATCGGCGCGAGCGAGCCGGCATTGTTGGGCACGTCCGTGGCGATCGCGGCGCGGGCGCCGTAGCTCGCATAGGCGCGGGTGTAGTTGAGCACCAGGTTGATGCCGCGGTCGCTCGCCGCCGAGGTGCCTTCGAAGTCGATGGACAGGGTATCGCCCTCGATCGTCAGCGCCGCGACGATGTCGACGGCCTTGTCGTAGCCGTCGATGCGCATGGCGTTGCGGTAGGTGCCGTCGGGGAGCGCTGCGATCGCGGCCCGCATGCCGGCTTCGGAAACCGCCAGGATCTCGTCGGAAAGCGCGTCGATGTCGGCGAGCCCGAACTCGTCGAGGGTGGCGTTGAGCCGGCGCGCGCTGACCTCGTTGGCCGTGACGTAGCCCAGGATGTCGCCTTCCACCTCGTCGGGGGTACGAACGTTGGCCCGGATGAGCTTGATCAGATTGCGATCGATCTCGCCGCGCTTGGCGAGCGGCAGGATCGGAAGCTGCAGGCCTTCTTCGAAGATGGAGCGACCGTCGGGACCCATGCCGAGCCCGCCGATGTCGACCTGGTGGCAGGTGCAGCCGAAGAAGGCGACGACGCGGCCGCCGCGGAACACAGGCGAGAACACCGTGACGTCGTGCAGATGGCCGGAGACCAGCCAGGGATCGTTGGTGATGTAGTGGTCGCCGTCCTGCATCACCTCGGCCGGGTACTCCGCCAGGAAATGAGCAGCGGCGATCGCCATGGCGTTGACGTGGCCGGGCGTGCCCGTGACGGCCTGGGCGACCATCCGTCCCTGGGCGTCGAACAGGCCGGCGGATAGGTCGCCGGCTTCCCGCACGGTCGGCGAGAAAGCGACCTTCATCAGCGTCTTCGCCTGTTCCTCGACGACGGCGATCATCCGGCTCCAGACGATCTGGCGGGTGAGGGGATCCAGCGTAGCGGTCATGCGGATGCTCCTTTCGGGGCGGAGCGCTCAAGAATGAGGTGACCGGAGCCGATAACCCGCGCTGTAAAGCCGGTCGGCACCAGGATGGTGGTGCCGGTGTCGACCACCAGGAGAGGTCCTGCGGTGCTTTCGGCAGTGCCGAGGGCGGTCCGGTCAACGACGCGCGCAGTCACCTGCCGCCCGCTCTGTTCCGTAAGTTCCCAGCTCTGATCGGCGAGGGCGGTGTCGACCTCGCCCGACGTCACCGGGGACGCTGCGGTAACCGGAAGCTCCGAGCGGACCGTCCACGCCAGGATTTCAATGTCCTTTCCGGCGATGGTGCGCCCGTACAGCTCGTCGTAGGCGGCAGCGAAGGCGGTACGCAGATAGGTAGCGCCATCACTTGCCAGCCGTGCGCGATCCACCGGCACGGTGATTTCGTGACCCTGGCCGCGATAGCGCATCTGGGCGGTCACGCCGACGCGCGGTGTTTCGGCCTCCGAAGCCCCCGCCACCTCGGCAGCTGTGTCGGCTGCGAGCGCGTCGATGGCGGCTAGGGCGGTGTCGGCGTCGAAGAGGGCAAGCGTCTGATGCTGCGAGCGCGCCTTCTCGAAGGCCACGGGCGCGCGCAGGAAGCCCACCGCCGAGCCGACGCCGGCCGACTGCGGCACGACCACGGCCGCCATGTCGAGCTTCGCTGCCAGGTCGGCGGCATGCAGGGCGGCCGCACCGCCGATCGCAATCAGGGTGCGCCCGGCGGTGCCGCGCCCCACCTCGATGGCGTGCTCACGGGCGGCGTTGGCCATGTTCTCGTTGGCGATTTCGATCACGCCGACGGCGGCCTGGTTAATGGCAAGACCCATCTCGTCTCCGACGCTGGCCGAGAGCGCCGCTTCCGCCTTGTCTCTGGCGAGCTTTACGGTGCCGGCAGCGAACCGGTCGGGATCGAGCCGCCCGAGGGCCAGATGGGAATCCGTCACGGTGGCTTCGCTGCCGCCGCGTCCGTAGCAGGCCGGGCCCGGGTTGGAGCCGGCGCTTTGGGGGCCGACGGCGAGCCGGCCCAGCCTGTCTATCCGTGCGATGGACCCGCCGCCGGCACCCATTTCGCACAGCTCCACGACGGGGAAGCGCAGCGGCAGGCCGCTGCCCGGCTTGAAGCGATCAATCCTGGCGACCTCCATGCCGCGGGCGGTCTGCGGTCGGCCGTCGTCGATGAAGCAGAGCTTGGCGGTGGTGCCGCCGATGTCGAGCAACAGGGCTCTGTCGATCGAGAGCTCGCTTGCGAGCGACGCGGCGAAGATGGCCCCGCCCGCCGGTCCGCTCTCGAGCAGGCGCACGGGGAACCGGGAAGCGGTGGCGATGTCGCACAAGCCGCCGTTTGACTGGATCAGGTAGATCGGCGCGGCGACGCCGAGGCCCCGGAGCCCGGTTTCCAGCCGTCCGAGATAGCGGCTCATCAGCGGCTGCACGTAGGCGTTTGCCGTCACCGTGGTGAAGCGCTCATATTCCCGGATCTCCGGCGAGACGTCGCTGGATAGGCTGACCGGCACGTCCGGCAAGATCTCCCGCAGGATCTCCGCGGCGCGCTCCTCGTGGGCATCGTTGGCGAAGGACTGCAGGAAACCGATCGCAACGGCCTCCACGCCTTCCTCCCGCAGCGCTTCGCCGACGGCCCGCACAGCGTCCTCGTCGAGGGGCTTCAGGACACGCCCGTCCGCGGCGATGCGCTCCGTCACAGGAAGGCGCAGGCGGCGCGGCACCAGCGGGAGCGGCTTGTCGACCAGGAGATCATACTGGTCGTAGCGGTGCTCGTAGGCCATCTCCAGCGTGTCGCGGAATCCCTCGGTGGTGACGAAACCGACCCTGGCGCCCTTGCGCTCGATTACCGCATTGGTCGCAAGAGTGGTACCGTGGATGATCGCCGTCACGGCAGCCGCAGGGACGTCTGCGGTCGCAAGGATCTGCTCGACACCCTCGATCACCGCGCGTTCGGGCGCGTCGGTGGTGGTCAGGAGCTTCAGGGAGACCTGGCGGGCGCCGTCCTCAAGGACGAAGTCGGTGAAGGTGCCACCGATGTCGACGCCGATACGAACCTGTTTCTGCATGCCACTTCGTCTGAGGTCGGCGGCCGGGTCGCGGCCGTGCCGGGAGGAAAGGGCGATCGGGGGACCGCCGGCGGTTACTTGCTGGCGAGATATTTGGAGAGGTCGATCTCGTCCTCGCAGGGGACGCGCTTGCGCGCAAACTCGGTTTCCCGGCCCCAGGGCATGGTCGCGTCGATGGCGAGCCGTCCCCAGTGGTCCTTATGGGGGTCACGGTAAAAGCCGGGAATGTCGTTCAGGATCATCGCGCGGGTGTCGGCACGTCCGCGGGTAAGGTAGGCCCAAATGACGTCGTCGAGATCGTAGATGTCGACGTCCTCGTCGACCGCGATCACCACCTTGTTGTAGTCGAGATAGGAGCCCATCGCGGCGAGCAGCGCGTGCTTGGCATGGCCCTCATACTGGGTCTTCAGCTTGATGATGGTGATCATCACGTTCGGCTTGCAGGAGACGTCCAGCACGCCCGGCACCTGGCCGGCCACGTGGCGGTAGATGCGCGCCGCCGTCACCGCCTCAAGCGGACGCAGGTCCTCCGGCGATCCGCACAGCAGGCCGTGGAACACCGCGCCGGGGCGCCAGCTCACATGGGTCACTTCGAAAACGTGGTTGTCGCCGACCTCGACATAGTTACCCATGAACTCGCCGAACGGGCCTTCCGGACGACGCTCGTTGGGCAGGATCCGGCCTTCCACCACGATATCGGCCGAAGCAGGGACCGACAGGTCGATGGTCCGGCAGCGGCGCATTTCCAACGGCTTGCCAATGATTCGGGACGCCATGGCGAGCTCGCTCGCCTCTGTCGGCAGCGAGGCGCAGGCGGCCATGAAGATCTCCGGCGGTGCGGACAGGATCAGGGCCGCCTCCAGGGCTTCACCCTTGGCTTCGGCGGCAAGCTGATACTTGGCGAGGTCATGGGTCCCCCCAAGACGAATGCGCAATTCCTCGTCACTCACCTGCATGGCGCGGTGAAAGGAGAGGTTCGGCACACCGGTGTCTGGATCGTTGGCGAGAAAGATCGCCGACGTGAAGTAGGCCCCGCCGTCGCGGCCGTGCCAAGTGATTGCCGGCAGGTCCGACAGCGTCCCCGAGACGAATTCGTCATCTGTCTCAACGTCGACGAGCACGTCTTCCGCGCGGCTAGCCAGGCAGGAGTCGGTGAGCTCGATCCAGCGTTCGCAGAAGGTGCGCTCGCCGGCACCGATGAATCGCTTCAGACGGGCGTTGGAGCCGAAGACGTTGGAGATCACCGGGAATTCGGTGCCCCGAACGGATTCGAACAGGACCGCCTGCTCGCCGGCGCGCTGGACTGCCTTGGTGACGGCGGCGAGTTCGAAGGTCGGATCGACTTCGCGCTTGACCACGGCGAGCTCGCCGGTCTCCTTCAGATCGGCAATCAGCTCTTTCATGGCGTCACCTCGGGTTTGGAGGAGGGGTCGTCGGCGGCCTCCTCGCGGCGGCGCAGTCCGGGCGGACGCTCGCCGAACAGGCCGCCGGGGCGGGCGTGCAGCACGGCCAGGAGAACAACCGCGATCAGGATGATGCGCAGGGCGCCGGCCTTGCTCTGCCAGTCTGCCGGCAGCGTGGAGCCCAGGACGGCGCCGCTGGCGCTCCACAGCACCCAGACGATTACGGACCCGACCACCGTGCCGAGATTGTTGCCGGTGCCGCCGATGATCACCATCGCGTAGATCTGGAAGGTGAGGATCGGCAGGAAGTCGTGCGGGCTGATGAAGCCGGCGAAGTGTGCGTAGAGCGCGCCGGAGACGCCGCAGAGCGCCGAACCGATCGTGAAGGCTTCGAGCTTGAAGCGGCGCACGTCCTTGCCGAGGCCGGCGGACGCCGTTTCGTCCTCGCTGAGGGCGCGCAGGGTTCGCCCCCATGGCATCGCGCTCAGATGCGCCAGCACCCACCAGATGACGGCCAGAACGACGACGCATGTCGCGAGCCAGGCGAGATTGCCGGTCAGAAGAGCGGAGCCGTCGCGGAAGGGCCGGGGAATGCCGAACAGGCCGTTCGGGCCGTTCGTGATGGCGCCGAGATTGGTGACGGCGATCTGGATGGAAACGCCGATGCCGAACGTTGCGATGGCGAGATGGTCGCCTCCGAGGCGGAGTACCGCGGAGCCGACCAGATAGGCGGCGACGGCGGAGGTGAGCGCAGCGGCGGCAATGCCGACCGGGACCGGTAGTCCGAAGCCCCCAAGCGAGCTGGCCCATTCCGGTCCGGTCAGGATCGCGCTGGTATAGGCGCCGATGGCGAAGAAGCCGGCGATGCCGACGTTAAACAATCCCGCATAGCCGAACTGCAGGTTCAGGCCGAGGGCAGCGACGGCGAAGATCACGGCGAAGGTGAGCGAGAAAGCCGCATAGGCAAGAAGGTCGATCACGACGCAGCCCTCCCCATCAGTCCGTTCGGGCGGACCATCAGTATGAGAATGATCAGTCCGAACGAGATCACTTGGCGCCATTCGGCAAAGCCGTAGTGAACGGCCGCCGCTTCGGCGAGGCCGATCAGCATGGCGCCGACCAGGGTGCCGTAGATCGAGCCGAGCCCTCCGAGGATTACGGCGGCGAGTGCGGGCAGAAGATACTCGTAGCCGGTCTCCGGCCGGATCGGCGCGAGCAGCGTGAGTGCAAGCCCCGACAGGGCGCAGTAGAATCCGGCCAGCAGCCAGGCGCCCAGCCGGATGCGATCGACGGGAATCGCGGTCACGGAGGCCAGGTCAGGGTTCTCGGCCGTTGCGCGCAGACAGCGGCCGAAGGTCGTCCGGCTCATGACAAGATGCAGGGCGTAGATCACCACAGCGGTTGCGATCAGGATCCCGATTTCCGTGGGGGTGAGCCGCACGCCGTAGCCGATATTCTCCGCGATCTCGAGCTCGCGCTGAAGGTAAAGCTCGGTGGGGCCGAACAGGAAGACGATCAGATTGCGGATCAGAAGGCCGGTTGCGAACGCCGCGATGATCAGCGCAGGTCCGCCTCCTCGCGCCACCAGCGGCTGGAACACGATCCGACCGGCAAGGGCAGCCACCAGAGCGGCGGCCAGGATCGCGACGATCGCACCGGCAAGCATCTGGATCGGCTCGTTCATGGCGGGTGCCGCCATTGTGAAGCCGACGAACGCGCCATAGGCGCCGACCGTCAGGAACTCCGCATGGGCGAAGTTCGGGAAGCGGAAGATTGCATAGGCGAGGGACAGACCAAGGGAGGCCAGGCAGAGTATCGCGCCGGCCAGGACAGCGTCGACGAGAAGGGAGATCATTGCGACCCTCCGCCGAGAAAGGTCTCCATCACCGCCGGATCGTCGAGAAGTTCTTCCGCGGAAGCGGATAGCCGGACGGTGCCTTCCGATAGCAGCATTGCACGGTCTGCGATCCTGAGGGCGGCTTTGACGTTCTGCTCCACCAGCAGGATAGGGACATGCAGACGGAGCTGGCGCAGGCTCTGGAAGACCAGGTCCACATTGCGCGGCGATAAGCCGGCGGACGGCTCGTCGAGGATCAGCACGCTTGGGCCGAGCAGGAGGGCGCGCGAGATCGCAACCATCTGACGCTGGCCGCCCGACAGCGCACCCGCCCGGCGGCGTCCCATCTCTTCCAGGTCCGGGAACAGTTCGTAGATTTCCGCCAGGGTCGGCCCTCGGCTCTGCCGCATGGCGATGGCGAGATCCAGATTCTCCCGCACGCTCATTTCGGTGAAGACGTTCCGCACTTGCGGCACGTAGCCGATTCCGGCGCGCGCGATGCGGTGAGCGGGCCTTCCCGCCAGATCGCTGCCGCCGCAATGGACCGCGCCTGCGAATACCGGTGCCACACCCGCGATCGCCTTGACCAACGTCGACTTGCCCGCGCCGTTGGGTCCGAACACGGCAAGGATCTCCGCCGGCGCCAGCGAGAACGAGACCTCGCGCACGATCGGCTGACCCTTGACGTAGCCGGCGACCAGACGGTCGACGGCGAGCGAAGCGTCACGCATGACCAGCCCCCAGGAAGGCGTCCAGAACCCGCTCGTCGTTGCGGACCACTTCTGGGGCCCCGTCGATCATGACGCGCCCCTGGGCCATAACAACGATGTGGTCGCAATGGCGCATGACGAAATCCACGTTGTGTTCGACCAGGACCACCGTGATGCCGCGGGCGCGCAGGCGCTCGACAGCCTCGGACAGGTGCTCGATCATCGCCGGCGCGACACCCGCGCACGGCTCGTCGAGCAGGATCGCCTTCGGATCCGACATAAGCGCGCGTGCGAGCTCGAGAAGCTTGTGCTGACCGCCGGAAAGGCCGCCGGCCATGCGGTTCTGGTGATCGAGCAGCCCCAGTTCCTGAAGGATTTCTCGGGCGGCGGAGGTCGCCGCGGTCTCCTCCCTGCGCACCGAACCCGGACGGAACAGCGCATTGGACAGACGGTCGCCGCGCTGCTGCGGGCGAGCGACGAGCATGTTCTCCAGCACCGTCAGTCTTCGGAACGGTCTGGGGATCTGGAAGGAGCGTACCAGGCCGCGCGCAAAGATCTCGTTGGCGGGAAGGGGGTCGATCCGCTCCCCGGCAAACAGAATCTCACCCTGTGTGGGCTTCAGCTCGCCGGCCACCATGGAGAACATGGTGCTCTTGCCCGCGCCATTCGGGCCGATCAAGCCCGCCACTTCGCCTGGGGCGATCTCGAACGACACCCGATCGACTGCGGCCAGACCGCCGAAATGTTTGCTGGCGCTTCGCACGTCGATCAGGGCGGAGGTGGCCATGAGGGAAAGGTCCGCTGGATGGGTGGAGCCAAGGGTTGGTAGCATCATTGCATACAGTATGCAAACGCCTTACAAATTGGGTGTCGATAAAACTGGGGAACCAAAAATGGGTCTTAAATCCGCTTTCCATCTACTCGCCGTAGCGGGCGCGCTGGCCGTGACCAGCTCCGCGCAGGCAGCCGAGTGCCCCTCGAAGGTCGGTCTTGTTCTGCCGATGACCGGCCCGATCGCGCCCATCGCGCAGGGCATGCTGAAATCCGCCAATCTCGCCGTCGAGCAGGTGAACGAGGCCGGGGGCGCTGCCGGGTGTCCCATCGAGCTCGTCGTGCGCGACAGTCAGGGCCAGCCCTCGCTGGCCGTCGATGCCGCGCGTCAGATCGTCGATCTCGAAGGTGCACGTATCATCGTGGGGGAGGCGCTCTCCGGCACGACGCTTGCCGTGCTGAATTCTGTGACGGCCCCGGCCGGGATTCCGCTGATCTCCCCCACAGCCTCGTCGCCGAGCTTCTCGGCGATCGGCGAGGAGACCGGCCTTTTCTTCCGCGCCAACATCTCCGACGCGCTGCAGGGGCTCGCGGCTGCGCAGTACGCGATCGAGCAGAATGCAGGGAAGGTCGATATTCTGGCGGTCAACAATGACTGGGGACAGAATCTGTCGAAGGTGTTCAAGCAGAGCTACGAGGCGCTTGGAGGCGAAGTCGGCGAAACCGTGCTCTACACGCCCGACCAGTCCTCTTACCGGTCCGAGGTGACCAGCCTGATCGAGGACGACCCGGACACGCTGTACCTTATCGGCTATGTGACCGAGGGCTCGCGCATCGTGCGCGACTGGTTGAGCCAGGGTGGTTCGCCGAAGCTTCTGTTCGCCCACAACCTCAACGACGCAGAATTCGTCAAGGCCGTTGGTGCCAAGTTCCTGGGCGAAGCGGCCTGGCTGACGCCGGGCGCCACGGAGACGCCGTCGCTTGAGAGCTTCCGCGCGGCCTACACCGCAGCAAACGACGAGGATGCGGAAGGTCCGGGTCGGGCCAATACCTATGACGCTGTCGCGATCGCCGCACTCGCGATCGATGCCGCCGGCACCGCGACTGACGGCAAGGCGATTGCCGAGGGGATTCGGAAGGTGACCGATCCCGAGGGTGAGACGATCTATGCGGGGGTCGACGGCTTCAAGGCGGCGGTCGAAGCGCTGGCGGACGGCAAGAGCGTGGACTATGTCGGCGCCGTCGGGCCGCTGCGGTTCGATGCAAGCGGCGACATCGCCGGGTCGTTCGTAACATGGCAGCTCGACGATGAGGGGAAACTCGCCGTCGTCGACGAGATGTCGGTCGAGGAAGTCGAAGCGCTCCGCTCCAAGCTGGACGCGAACTAGGCGGATCCCCGGCAAAGCGGATCCCGCTTTGCGCGCGGAGACCTCCACGACAACAGTCCGGAGCCCGGCCGCCTTGCGGTTGTTTGGCTCCGGGCCTCATGGAACGCGTTTGACGATCTGAAAGCGCCGGTCGGCGCCGGTGTTCTTGATGGTAGGTGTCGGGATGGATGTGGATCGCCTGCTGGTTGGGCGCGGAACCTACGTCGCTGACGTGAGCCCGGACGACACGCTCTATGCGGTCTTCGTTCGGTCCCCCCTCGCTCATGCCCGTCTTGCCGGCGTCGACTGTAAAGCGGCGCGCGAGGCAGAAGGCGTCGTGGCGGTTCTGACCGCCGCCGACCTGGGCGATGTGGCGCCGATCGTCTCTCCGATCGACCTGACGGGGGAAGGCAGCTTCCTTGCATCGATCGAGCGGCCGATCCTGTGCGGTGAGACCGTGCGCCACGTCGGCGATCCGATCGCGATGGTCATTGCCGGTTCGGAAGCCGCAGCAGTCGACGCGGCGGAGCTTGTGGATGTCGATTACGATCCGCTTCCGGCTGTGGCCAGCCTGACCAGTACGGCCGAACTTGCCGAACCGGGACAGATCGACCCGCTTGCGCCGGACAATGTCGGCTTGCGTTGGGCCCTGCATGGAGGTGAAGGGGTGGCCGCCGCCTTCGAGCGGGCTGCAGCCGTGGCTTCGCTCGATATTGATCTCTCCCGGCTGGCCCCGACGCCGATCGAGCCGCGCGGGACCATCGCGCGAAACGATGACGCCACCGGTCGGCTTGTGCTGGAGATACCGGCCCAGGGCGCAGGTCTGCTCGCCGGGCTGCTTGCAAGCTGTCTGAAGCGTGACAGGGACTCCGTTCAGGTCATAACCCGCGATGTCGGCGGCTCGTTCGGCATGAAGGCCTACCCGTATCCGGAATATATCGCCCTGGCGGTTGCTGCCGAGCGGCTCCGTCGACCGGTCACCTGGATCGCAACCCGGGCGGAATCGCTGCAGACCGACACCCAGGGACGGGAGCTACGGGCTCATGGCGAGCTTGCGCTCGATGCCGATGGCCGGTTTCTTGCGCTTCGGGTCCGCCATGAGGTGGATCTCGGCGGCTATATTTCCTTCTTCGAGCCCCACGTTGCGACGTACGGGCTGTCCAGCGTCGCGACCGGCCTCTACCGGATCGATGCGGCCGAAGTTCAGGTTGTCGGCCGCCTCACGAACACACCCTGGACCGACGCCTACCGAGGTGCCGGAAAGCCTGAGGCGATCCTTGTGCTGGAGGCGCTCGTCGACGAGGCCGCACGGCTGACCGGGATCGATCCGATCGAGCTGCGCCGTCGGAACCTGATCGAGGCTTCAGCACTGCCGTTCCGTACGGTGGCCGGCGAAGTCTATGACAGCGGTGACTTTCCGGCCCGGCTGAATGCTGCACTTGAGGCTGCCGATGCGGCGGCAACCAAGGAGACCCGCCGCCGCGCCGCGCAGGCGAAGGGGCGTCTGTTCGGCCGTGGCGTTGCACTCTGGCTCGACACCACCAGCGCCGGACCGGTCGATCTCGCCCGGCTGGTCCTCGGACCGGATGGCCATCTGACGGCAACCGTCGGAAGCCAGGACACCGGACAGCGCCATCAGGCGGCCTTTTCCGCGATCCTCTCCGAGAAAACCACGCTCGCCCTCGACACGCTCCTGCAGGGAAATTCGATCGACAGTCCTCAAGGTGGCGGAACCTATGGCGCCAAGACCATGGCGGTGGCCGGGAGTGCGGTCGCCAACGCCGCCGACGCGCTTCTGCAGGCGGCGCGGGAACGGGCCGCCGGGCACTTCGGCGTCGATCCCGACAGCGTGGTCTTCGACGCGGGCGATCTTTTCGTGCCGGGCACCAACAACCGGATTTCGCTTGTCGCCCTCGTGCGCGAGCAGGGCGAACTCGTGGTGGAGGCGAGAGGCGGCGGGTCGACCACATATCCGAACGGCTGCCATCTCTGTGATGTTGAAATCGACCCGGAAACCGGGGTGGTCGACATCCTTGGCTATGTCGCCGCGGACGACTATGGCCGGATCATCGATCGCACCGGCATCGTCGACCAGCTTGTCGGCGGGATCGAGCAGGGGCTCGGCCAGGCGCTCCACGAGAGGGTCGATTTCGATCCGGCCGATGCGCAGCTTTTGACCGGAAGTCTAATGGACTACCGCTTGCCGCGGGCGGCGGATATGGGTGCGCCCACAGTGCTTCTCACAGAGGCACATCCCTGTCAGACAACGCCGCTGGGCACCAAGGGCGTCGGCCAGGCCGGAGCGATCGCCGCGTCCGCAGCCATCCTCAACGCTGTCAACGATGCTCTGACCTCAGCCGGCGCGCGACCAGTCGGTCCTCCGGCCACCCCGCTCGCCGTCTGGCGATCCATCTCTGACAGTTTAGATCGATGAATGGCGAGCTTCGCCCCTTAGGAGTTGGAGCCACCGGTAAACCCGGGGTGGTCGTTTGTCTGTATCTTCGAGCTATGCAATCGTTCACATGTGGCGTCAAAAGGCATGTGAGTGGGGGCATTGTCTGCCAATTTCGACCATCTGAAGGGGCTCAGCCCTGAACTGCACCGTCTTGGTATCCTTTCCGAACGGTTCTTCGCCGAGGACGCCAACACGTCTTTGATCAAAAGCCGTCAGTTCGGCGAGTACATGGTCAAGGAGATCGCGGCGCTCGCCGGTGTCTATGATCCGGCGGCGCGCGAGACGACGAACGATCTGCTGCATCGGTTGAAGGCCCAGCAGGTGCTGCCGCGGGAAGTGGTCGACGTGTTCCACGCCGTACGCAGGAGCGGCAACGCGGCGACACACGATCTGGCGGGGTCTCCCGCGGAGGCGCTGTCCGCGCTCAAATTCTGCAGGGCGCTCGGCGTCTGGTATCGCCGCACCTACGGCCGCGATCCGGATTTCAGGCCGGGGCCGTTCGTGCCGCCCAGGGACGCATCCCTTCCGGACGAGGAGACCGAAGCGGAACTCGAGGCGCTGCGGACCCAGGTCCGCGAGGCGGAAGCGAAGCTTGCCGCCGCCCATGCCTCGTCCGAGGAACTCGCCAAGGCACGGGAGGCGGCTGAAGAGCTGGCGCGGCAGGCGACGGCCGACCGCGCGGTCTGGGAGGAGACGGCGGTTGAGATGGAGGCCAACCAGGCCGAACTCTCCCGGAAGCTGGAGGAACTGCAGAAGGCTGCCGAGGCGGGTCCGCAGCAAGCGCAGATGGAGTTCAAGCACGCCGGTCGGCGTGCGGCCGAGCATCTCGATCTCGATGAACGGCAGACCCGACGCCTCATCGACGTGCAACTGGTCGATGCAGGATGGGAATGCGACAGCGATCACCTCACCTATCAAAACGGCATTCGACCGGAAGAGGGCCGCAGCCTGGCAATTGCCGAGTGGCCGTCCGAAGGCGGTCGAGCGGATTATGCGCTCTTTGTCGACCTCACCTGCGTCGGCGTGATCGAGGCGAAGCGCGAGAGCCAGGATGTGCCCTCCACCCTTCAACAGGCCGAGCGCTACGCCCGCACGCTTATCTTGGATCCCGAACAGGCTCACCCTGACGGACCCTGGAAGCACGGGCTCGACGAGCCCTTCCGCGTGCCCTTCGTCTTCGCCACCAATGGCCGGCCCTATGTGCGGCAGTGGGAGACCAAATCCGGCATCTGGTATCGCGATGTCAGGCGCTCGACGAACCAGGCCGTCGCCTTGCCGAGCTGGCTCGCCCCGAAGGATCTGGTGGACAAGCTCGCCACCGATGTGGACGCTGCGGCGCAGGGCCTCGCCGAGGACGGCTTCGGCAAGGGCAGGATGCGCCCCTACCAGGAGGAGGCGATCGCAGCGATCGAGGATGCGGTTGTCGCAGGCCAGCGCGAGATCCTCGTGTCGATGGCGACCGGTACGGGCAAGACGCGCACGGCCATTGCGCTGATGTACCGCCTGCTCAAGCACAAGCGCTTCCGGCGCATTCTCTTCCTGGTTGATCGCAAGGCGCTCGGCAAGCAGACGAGCGACGCTCTGGAAACCACCGAGATCGAGGGCCTGCTGAACTTTGCCCAGATCTACAAGGTCGCGGGCCTCGACACGAAGGTGCCGGAGGACGACGATCAGGTGCAGGTCGCAACCGTCCAGTCCCTGATCGCGCGGGTGCTCAACGAGCCGGATCCGGCCAAGCGGCCGACGCCCGGCACCTTCGACTGCATCATCGTCGACGAAGCCCATCGCGGCTACACGCTGGACGCCGAGCTGCGCGAGAGCGACATCGGCTTCCGCAACATCGACGATTACCAGTCGGCCTATCGTCAGGTCCTGGATTACTTCGATGCGGTGAAGGTGGCGCTGACGGCCACACCCGCGCTGCACACCCGCGAGATCTTCGGCCACCCGGTGTTTCATTACGGCTATCGCCAGGCGGTGGTCGAAGGCTATCTCAACGATCACCTGCCGCCCAAGCGCATCACCACGGCGCTGTCGGAAGCCGGCATTCACTTTGCCGGTGGTGACGAGGTCGAGATCATCGACCGCAAGAGCGGTCAGATCGATCTCTTCGAGCTGCCGGACGACGTTTCGCTGGACTACGACGTCGCCGACTTCAATCGGCGCGTCTATTCGGAGGCCTTCAACCGCATCGTCTGCCGCGCGATCGCAGCCGAGATCCCGCCGTCGATGCCCGGCAAGACGCTGCTCTTCGCCGCCCGCGACACCCATGCCGATGACATCGTGCGGTTGCTCATCGCGGAGCTGCAGGAGGAATACGGCACAGACGCCGTGCCGCACGGAATGGTGATGAAGATCACCGGCAATGTCGAAAAGGCCGACGATCTGATCCTGAAGTTCAAGAACGACCCGTATCCGAAATATGTCGTCACGGTCGACCTGCTGACGACGGGCGTCGACGTGCCGTCCATCTGCAATCTCGTGTTCGTGCGCCGGGTGAAGAGCCGCATCCTCTATGACCAGATGCTGGGGCGGGCCACCCGGCTTTGCCCGGAGATCGGCAAGCAGCATTTCCGCATCTTCGACGCCGTCGATCTCTATGCGGAGCTGCAGGACATGACCGACATGCGTCCGGTCGTGGTCAAGCCGGATATCGCGCTGGGTCAGCTCGTCACCGACTTGCAGAACGCGGAGGCGGAGGAGGACCGGAGCTGGGTCGCCGGCCAGGTGATCGTGCGCATGCGCACGATGGCGAAACGCATGGACTCCGAGACCCGCGAGAGCTTCGAGCGCCACACGGGCGAAGCGCCGGAAGCCGCTGTCCAGCGCCTTGCCACGCAATCCGGTGCCGAGCTGCTGGGCTGGCTCGAGACGCATCCGCGGGCGATCGAGTTGATGGAGCGGCGACCCGTCCGTACCGGGCCTGGCCAGAACGGCGTCGTCCTCTCCAGCCACGAGGACGAGCTGCTGCGCATCGAGGAGATCTTCGGCAAGAACACGACGCCGGAGGACTACATCACCGGCTTCGAACGCTTCGTGCGCGAGAACATGAACCAGGTGCCGGCGCTGATCGCCGTCACCCAGCGCCCGCGCGATCTCACCCGCAAGGAGCTGTCGGAGCTGGCGGCGCTGCTGGACGAGAAGAACTATTCCGAAGCCATGCTCCGCGCCGCCTACGGCAAGGCCCGCAACGCCGACATCGCCGCCCACATCATCGGCTTCGTCCGGCAGGCCGCCCTCGGCGATCCGCTGATCCCGTATGCCACCCGTGTCGACAACGCCATCGCCCGGCTCGAATCGTCCCGCGCCTGGACGCCCAAGCAGAAGGAGTGGCTGCGCCGCATCGGCCGGGCGCTGAAGGACAAGCCGGTGGCCGATCCGACACTGCTCGACCAGGGCGTTTTCGCCGATAAGGGCGGCTTTCGGCGCATCTCGGAAGAGTTCGACGGAGAGCTCGACGACGTGCTGCACCAGTTGAACGAGGCGATCTGGGCGCCCTCCGCGGCATGAGTTGACCGCGCCGCCCCACTTCCGGAAGCGTCGGGCGAAAAAGTGGAAACCGGTTTTTCGACGACCCGACGCGTCACCAGTGCTCTAAGACCAACCGACCCGACACGAGACAGGCCACACAGCCCCCATGAATGCCAACACCATCGTCCAGAAGCTCTGGCGCCTCTGCACCGTCCTGAGGAAGGATGGCATCACCTATCAGCAGTACGTCACCGAGCTGACCTATCTCCTGTTTCTCAAGATGATGGCCGAGCGCAACCGCGAGACGGGCAGCATCCCGAAGTCGCGGCGCTGGGCCGATCTCGTGGCCGCCAACGGGCTTTCCAAGCTCGAACTCTATCGAAAGGTTCTGGTCGATCTCGGCGCCACCACCACCCGTCTCGGCAAGGACGACGCGCTGGTTACGCCGCCGACCGATGACGCATCGTCTGAAGAGCGCAAGCGCTATCAGGATGCCCGCCCATTGCCGGAGATGGTGCAGAAGATCTTCGACAACGCCTCGACCTTCATCCGCGAGCCCCAGAATCTGACGACCCTGGTCACCGCGATTGACGAGCTCGACTGGTTCTCCGAGGACCGCGACCAGTTCGGCGACCTTTACGAGGGCCTGCTGCAGAAGAACGCGGAGGAGACCAAGCGCGGCGCCGGGCAGTATTTCACCCCCCGCGTGCTGATCGAGGCGCTGGTCCGCCTGATGCAGCCGAAGCCGGGCGAGGTGATCCAGGACCCGGCCGCCGGCACCGGCGGCTTTCTCATCGCCGCGGATCGCTACATGAAGGACCGCACCGACGGCTACTTCGACCTGCCCGACAGCGGCGCCTGGCAGAAGAGCCAGGCCTTCCACGGTATGGAGAACGTGCCCGGCACGCTGCGCCTGCTCCTGATGAACCTCTATCTGCACGACCTCGACAGCGGCCATATCGATCTCGGCGACACGCTGTCGGAAAAGGGCAAGGGGCTCGGCCGGGCCGATCTCATCCTCACCAACCCGCCCTTCGGCCCGGCCGGCGGCGCGCCGACCCGCGACGACCTCTCCGTCACCGCCAACGTCTCCTCCTACCAGCTTCCCTTCGTGGAACACTGCATCCGCGCGCTGAAGCCCGGCGGCCGCGCCGCCATCGTCGTGCCGGACAACGTGCTGTTCGAGGACGGGCGCGGCAGGCAGCTCCGCCAGATGATGATGGACTGGTGCGACCTGCACACCATCCTGCGCCTGCCGACCGGCATTTTTTATGCCCAAGGCGTGAAGACCAACGTGATCTTCCTGACGCGCGGCAAGACCGAGACGGGCAACACGAAGGCGGTCTGGATCTACGATCTGCGCGCCCAGATGCCGAAATTCGGCAAGACCACACCGTTGACGGCGGCTCATTTCGAAGGCTTCGAGCAGGCCTTCGGCACGGACCCCTATGGCGGCGAGCGCGGAGCGGACGAAGGCGAGGCCGGCCGCTGGCGCAGGTTCAGCCGGGAGGAGATCGCCGCGCGCGGCGACAATCTCGACATCGCCTGGCTGCGCGAGGCGGAGGAGGAGGCGGAAGAGGGCCTCACCGAACCCGACGACATCGCCGCCGCCATCCTCGGCCACCTGCAGGCCGCCACGCTGGAGATCGAGGCGCTGATGGCGGAGCTGGGGGATGACCTGCCGGAGGCGGCGGAATGAGCGAGCTGCCGCGGGGGTGGGTCGAGGCGACACTTGATGACGTCTTCATTCTCGTTAGGGGGCTCACTTATGCGAAAGAAGATGTGGCATCCGCCTCAAGTGAGGCTGTGGTGGCACTCTTGCGCGCAAATAACATTCAGCGGGGCAAAATTGATCTTGATGATTTGATTTATTTGCCAATCCGCCTCGCAAAAGATGAGCAAATAGTCCGTTTTGGTGATATTCTGCTTGCGACTTCGTCGGGATCCCGGACTGTTGTTGGAAAGGCTGCTAGAATTACGTCGTTTGAAGAGGGGCTCATCTTCGGAGCCTTTTGCGGCGTCGTTCGTCCCCGCTACAAGAACGCGGATAGGTTCTTTTTTCACTACCTGAAAAGTCACGCTTATCGAGAATATGTCGAGGCGGTAGCCATCGGCAACAACATCAACAACTTCAGGTCATCAGATATACTGCGGATGCCCATCGTGCTGCCGCCCCTGGCCGAGCAGAAGCGCATCGTGGCCAGGCTGGATGCGCTGAACGCGAAATCCGCCCGCGCCCGCACCGAACTCGCCCGCATCGACACCCTCGTCTCGCGCTATAAGCAGGCCGTGCTCAGCAAGGCATTCAGCGGGGAGCTGACCAACCGTGAAGCTTCGATTGTTTGGCCGACAGTTAAGCTGGAAGAAATTGCAGAGGTCGGAACGGGAGCGACACCAAAACGAGGAAACGCAGACTACTACTCAAACGGCTCCATTCCGTGGATAACCAGCGGGGCCGTTAACCAAGGTCTTATTTTGCAAGCAGACGACTTTATAACAGATCGGGCAATACAGGAGACAAACTGCAAGTTGTTTCCGGCGGGCACCCTCGTTGTTGCTATGTATGGCGAAGGGAAGACGCGAGGTAAGGTCGCCCTGCTCGGGTTGAGTGCCGCTACAAATCAAGCTTTGGCGGCTGTTCGGATACGAAACTCAGAGGTCTCCGCCCTTCAATACGTGTACTTGTTCCTCCAGTCCGTCTACCTCGCATTGAGGGAAGAGGCTGCGGGCGGAGTTCAGCCGAACCTGAATCTATCGATCGTGAAGGCGATTCAGCTGCCTTTACCACCCCTCGAAGAACAACACGAAATCGTCCGCCGCATCGAATCCGCCTTCGCCCGGATCGACCGGCTGGCGGCGGAGGCGAAGCGCGCGCTGGAGCTGGTGGGGCGGCTGGACGAGGCGATCCTCGCCAAGGCATTTCGGGGCGAACTCGTCCCCCAGGACGAAAATGACGAGCCCGCCGACCGCCTGCTCGAGCGCATCCGCGCCGAGCGCGAAGCAGCCCCGAAGCCGAAGCGCGGCCGGCGCAAGATGGCATGAGGGATCACGAGAACCTGACGCCCGGGACCTTGTCCCGGATCGGAGGGTCGTACGTGAACTCTTCGCAAAGACCGGAGCAACACCGGCAGACGTCGTTCGCGGCAAGCACGTCATGACGTACCATATGCGCTGATTGGTGAAGACGGCGTCGGGGAGGGGATCGCGGCATGAAACCTGTCAACGAGTGGGATGACCAGCAACTCGCCAACCTGATCTCCAACTATAGGCGCCTCGGCAAGGAGGACGACCCCTACTATCTTGATCTCATGGCCGAGTTTGCGCGGCGCAAAGGGAGTGGGCTGGACTTCGACAAGACCTTTCGCGCCGTCGTGAAGGCTGCGAAAGAGCGCCGGTTTCTCTCCTACAAGCAACTCGCGGACGAAAGCGGCGTGGAATGGTCCCGGGTTCGCTATGCCGTCAACCATCACCTGGGTGATCTGATCGAATATGCGCATCGCAACGGATGGCCGCTGCTGAGCGCCATCATCGTGAACCACAAGAACGTGGAGAACGGGCGTATGGAACCCTCGACACTCAAGGGCTTCTGCGAGGCGGCCCGCTGGCTCGGCTACCCTGTTGTCGACGAGGAAGCGTTTTTGAAGGAGCAGCAGAACCGCGTGTTCGAATGGGCGGCGACGCAGGCTCCATGACCATCCCCGATTATCAGACCCTCATGCTGCCCGTCCTTCGCCTGGCCGCCGAGGGCGAGACCCGCGTGCCTGACGTCGCGGAGCGGATTGCCGATGATCTGGGTCTGACGCCGGAGGAGCGGGAAGAGCTTCTCCCGAGCGGGCGCCAGCGTTTGCTGCACAACCGCGTCCACTGGGCCAAGACCTATATGGGCAAGGCCGGGCTGATCGCCTCGCCGGCGCGCGGTCGCTTTGTCGCGACGGAAAAGGGCAGGGCGCTGCTGGCGACCTCGCCGGAGCGGATCGATGTGACCCTCCTGATGCAGGAGCCGGCCTTCCGGGAGTTCTACAAGCCTGAAAGCACCGCTGCCGAACAGGACGGCGCCGAGGCGAAGCCGGTCGACACGGCGTCCTCCCGCACGACGCCGGAGGAGCGGATCGACGCCGCCTATGCGTCGTTGCACGCCGCGCTTCGGGACGAACTGCTGCAACGGATCCTCGCCAACGGCCCGTCCTTCTTCGAGCACCTGATCGTCGATCTGCTGGTCGCCATGGGCTATGGCGGCAGCCACAAGGACGCCGCCGCCCAGCTCGGGCGCTCCGGCGACGGCGGTGTCGACGGCATCGTCAACGAGGACCGGCTCGGCCTTGAGCGCATCTACGTCCAGGCCAAGCGCTACGCGCCCGGCAACCCCGTCGGCCGCCCCGACGTGAACGCCTTCGTCGGCAGTCTCGTCGGTCTTGGGGCGAGCAAGGGCGTCTTCGTCACGACCTCGACCTTCAGTCAGCCGGCCAGTGAGTATGTCAGGCACCTGGCCCAGCGGGTGATCCTCATAGACGGTCAGGAACTGGCCGATCTGATGATCGAACACGGCGTCGGCGTGCGCAGCTACCGCACCGTCGAGTTCAAGCGTCTGGACGAAGACTTCTTCGGCGAGGAGTGAGGTCGACCGCGGGAAAGGGGGCTCCCTCGGCTCGCAACGGCAGCTTGGATAATCCGCCCATCCTCGACCGACCGCCTGCCAACGGCCACTTTCCGGCGGTCACTTCCGCCATTTATCCAAAAGTCTGGCCCAGTCCTTCCTCATCGCCGTGCGCTCCTCCCAGTACGGGGTGCCGTTGTAGGCGCGACGAACGGCTGGGGCGGTCACCTATGAAGGGATCGACGACGTCGGTCAGGATCCAGCAACTATTGGAATCGGTCGCGGGACGGGCCGGGAAGGAGGGGTTGGTGCCGCATGCCGGACTCGAACCAGCGACCCCATCATTACGAATGACGTGCTCTACCAACTGAGCTAATGCGGCTTACCGGAAGGCGGTGTCGGGCACCGGCTTCGTGCGCGTGACGTCCGCCCGAAGGCAGCCGGCGACCGCCGGATCGGCACGCGTCGTGCGGATGTACCGATTGGCGGCGCCCATTTCAAGTCATGGCGTGGGAAATCGGTCCGACGGCGCAAGCCTGCCGACAGGAACCGGCGGGCCGCCGCGTCTCCGCCCGCTCAGGCGCCGGCGATCCGCTTCCCGTCGGCGCCGACGACCTGCTCGCCGTCCTCCTTGGCGAAGGCCCCGGTCTGCGCATCGGGCAGGATGTCGAGCACCGTCTCGGACGGACGGCACAGGCGGACGCCGAGCGGCGTCGCCACGATCGGCCGGTTGATCAGGATCGGATGCGCCATCATGAAGTCGATCAGCTCGTCGTCGCTCCATGTCTCATCGTCGAGACCGAGCTCGTCATAGGGCGTGCCCTTGCGGCGCAGGAGATCGCGCACGGGGATGCCCATCTTCGCGATCAGCCCGGTGAGTTCGTCGCGCGTGGGCGGCGTCTTCAGATATTCGATCACCTGCGGTTCGGCGCCGGTGTTGCGGATCATGGCCAGCACGTTGCGCGAGGTTCCGCAGTTCGGATTGTGGTAGATCGTGATGGTCACGGCGTGGGTCTCCTCAGCGGTCACGCGGCGGGGAAGTGGCGCTTCGTTGCGTTGGCGAAGGCCACCAGAGACAACATCACCGGCACTTCCACAAGAACGCCGACGACAGTGGCGAGCGCTGCCCCGGAGCCGAGCCCGAACAGGCCGATCGCGACGGCCACCGCCAGCTCGAAGAAGTTCGAGGTGCCGATCATGGCGCAGGGTGCGGCCACGTTGAACGGCACCCGCCAGGCCCAGGCGGCGGCGTAGGTGATCGCGAAGATGCCGTAGGACTGGATCAGGAGCGGGATCGCGATCATCACGATCAGGATCGGCTGCTCGACGATGACGTGGCCCTGGAACCCGAACAGGAGCACGACGGTTGCCAGGAGCCCGATCACCGAGACCGGCTTCACCGCGGCGGTGAACCGGCCGACGGCCGCCTCTGCGCTCTCGCCGCGCCGGGCGTGGCCGGTCAGCCAGGCCCGGGTCGCCGCTCCGGCCGCCAGCGGGATCACCACATAGAGCCCGACCGACAGGAGCAGCGTCTCCCACGGCACGGCGATGTCGGTGACCCCCAGGAGCAGCGCCACGATCGGGGCGAACGCGAACACCATGATGATGTCGTTCACCGAGACCTGGACGAGGGTGTAGGTGGGGTCGCCCCTTGTGAGCTGCGACCAGACGAACACCATCGCCGTGCACGGCGCCGCGCCGAGCAGGATCAGCCCGGCGATGTACTCCTGGGCGTTGGCCGGATCGATCCAGCGGGCGAACACGACCTCGAAGAACAGCACGCCGAGGGCGGCCATGGTGAACGGCTTGACCAGCCAGTTGACCGCCAGCGTCAGGATGAGGCCCTTCGGCCGGTCGCCGATGTGGCGCAGGCTGGCGAAGTCGACCGCGACCATCATCGGGTAGACCATCGCCCAGATCAGGATCGCCACGGGAAAGTTGACCGAGGCGTATTCCAGCCCGGCCAGAGCCTCGAACACGCCCGGCAGAAGGTTGCCGAGCACGAGGCCGGCCAGGATGCACAGGGCGACCCAGACCGACAGCCATTTCTCGAAGAAGCCGATCCCGCCGGCGGGCGGTGCGTCCAGCGCGGTGGTGTCGTGGGTCGTCATGAAGCGTCTCCCGGTCGGGGCGTGCGTCGGTCGTCCGTGCCGGCGGCGGCAAAGCGGCCGGCAAAGGCGGCGGGTCGGTGTCGCGGCAGCTGTCCGGCCGGCCCGGATCAGGCCTCTTCGGCCGGGACCGAGGTCCCGATCCGGTCGAGCTGGCGCTGCAGCGAGAGCGCGTCGAGTGATGCGATCGGCAGGTTCAGGAAGATCGAGAGGCGCGAATTCAGCATCCGGAACGTGTCGGCGAAGGCGAAGCGCTTTTCCGCTTCGGTTCCGTCCGCGGCGGCCGGGTCGGGAACGCCCCAGTGGGCGGTCATCGGCTGGCCGGGCCACAGCGGGCAGGATTCGGCCGCCGCCCGGTCGCAGACGGTGAAGACGAAATCCATCACGGGCGCGCCGGGCTCGGCGAACTCCGACCAGTCCTTGGACCTGAGGTCATGGGTCTGGAAGTTCAGCCGCTCCAGCAGGTCGAGCGCGTAGGGATGCACCTCGCCGCGCGGGTGACTGCCGGCGGAAAACGCCCGGAACCGGCCGCCGCCGTCCCGGTTTAGGATCGCTTCGGCGAGAATCGAGCGGGCCGAATTGCCGGTGCACAGAAACAGGACGTTTTTCGCTTTGTCATCGCTCATGGTCGTTGCCCCTATGGCCCGCGGCCTCGGTGATCGTTCCCGCGTCGCTCGGGGTCGTGCGGCAGGACAGGAGTTCCATCACCGGAGCACAGACTTCCGGCCGTCCGCCGCAGCAGTCCTCCATCAGGTAGACGATCAGGCCGCGCATGTGCGCCAGATCCACCCGGTAGCGGATGCTGCGCCCCTCCCGTTCCGCCGTGACCAGCCCGCTGCGCACCAGAACCGCGAGATGGGGCGACAGGGTATTCGCCTTCGCCGCCACGGCGTCGGCGATCTGTCCGGCCGCCAGCCCGTCCGGCTGGTGCTCGACCAGGAGCCGGAAGACCGACAGCCGGGTCTCGTGAGCGAGAGCGGTGAGGCCATCGAGCGCATCGTTCATTTCCATAATTCAGGAATAATCGAAATATCAGATGCCGTCAATCGGCCTGCGGGGACCCGCTTCCATTGAACGCGGCGAGCTTATCCGGAGTGTGACAGGCCGCGATTCCGGCAGGCGCGGCGTCGATGGACCGTTGCCGCGCCTCAGCGGCGCGGCGGCCGGGGTCCTGACGGCTGATGCAGCTTCGGCGGCGCAATCCGGCGAGCGCCCCGGCGCGGCGGGACCGGCGGGGGCTCTTCGCTCCGGGGCTTCTCCGCGCCGACCCGGCGGGACGGTTCGGACGACGGCGGTTCGACCCGCCGTGCGCCGCGCTTCGGCTTTGCGGGCGTCGCCTCGGGTGCCGGAGACGCGGGGCGCTCCTGCCACGGCGCTGGGCGCCGGGTGCGCGGTCCGTGCCGGTTGCGTTTCGGGGCGGCCGGGGCCGGTGGCGCGGGCCCGGCCCGCGACAGGACCAGGGCGCCGAGGCCGGCGATGCCGGTGACGAAGGCCCCCACGGTCGCGGCCCGCACGAAGGCGAGCCGGACCCCCGTCATCCGTTGGGACAGGAAGCCGGCGGCCTCGGCGGAGGGCGCGGCAAAATCGGCGCCGGCTGGCGAGGCGGAAAGCGCCGGCGCGAGCGTCCCGATCAGGTCCCGGTAGGCGAGCGCGGCGATGGTTCCGCTGGCGGCGATCGCGATCAGGATGGCGAAACGGATCGCCACCGTCTGCATGTCGCCGGTGGTGGATGCTCGCCCGTGGCGCCGGGCTTCGGCAAGCAGGATCGTGGACGCTGCGCCCGCCGTCAGGCCGAGAAGCAGCGTGGCGGGCAGGACGCCCAGCCAGAACAGGTCGGCCAGCACCGATAGCGCCAGCAGAACCAGCGCTGCCGCGCCGAGGCCGGAACCGAGTGCTGCGGCAAGCGGCGGAGCCATCCGGCGCTGCAGCCGGCCGGCCAGGACCCCGCTCGCGCCCTGTCCGGCCAGATAGCAGCCGAGGCCCAGCGCGGCCGCGAGCGCCGACCGTCCGCTTCCCTCCATGAGCGCGATCGGAAGCAGGAAGACGGTGCCGGCCGCTCCGATTTCCGCCAGCGCCGCCGCACCGGTGGCGAGGCCGAATCCGGGTGACCGCAGCCGCGACAGCGCCAGCATGGGCTCGGCGGCCGGGCCGGTTTCCCAGAAGCCGAACAGGCACAGCCCGACCAGTCCCGATCCTGCCAGCATCGCCACCACGGGCAGTCCGAAGCCGATGCCGGCCAGCGTGATGGCGACCAGGATCAGGCCGCCGGAGGCGAACAGGATCGCCGCGCCGGCCAGATCGAGCGGCTTCTGAACGAGGTCGGGGAAGTCGATCGGGACGCGCAGGCGCAGCAGCGCCCACGTCGCCAGCGACAGGGCCGCCGGCAGGAGGAACGCCGCCCGCCAGCCGAAGGCGAGGATCGCCGCGCCGGCGGCGAGCGTGGCCAGCACGGCGCCGATGCCGGAGGTCAGGGTCCATGTCCGGAACGCGCCCGGCCGCTCGCCCGGTGCGAAGTTGACGGCGATCAGCGCGGCCGACGCCGGCAGAACGACCGCGGCGGCCACCCCCTGGGTCAGGCGCCCGAAAAACAGGAGGTCGAGCCGCGGGGACAGGCCGGCGATGCAGCCGCCGAGTGCGGAGACGAGCAGGCCCGCGCCCAGCACGTGCCAGTGCCCGTGCAGGGTTCCGAGCCGCCGGCTGGGCAGGATCAGCGCGGCGGTGGCGAGCCCGGCCAGGAGCAGCAGCCACTGGGCCATCGCGAAGGAGGCGCCGAATTCCGCCCGCAGTCCGCCGAGCGCCATCGTGACCACGGGCAGGTCGATCAGCGCTGTCGCCGCGGCGAGCGCCGCCGTGGCAATCACCCACGGCTTGCGTGCGGGCGGGCAGGGCTGCGCCTCGGCGTCGGCCGGCACCAGCGTTCGGATGAGGAGGGGGCCGATCGTCATGCCGGGTCGGGCCAATCCTTCCGTCGGGTCATCTGCTCGGTCCTTCCGCCGGCTCTGGTGCCGGCCGGTCCGGCCGGGGCGCGAATTCCCCGGCCGTGGCCCTCGGCGGAGCCCAGACTACTGGCGAGAAGTTTACCTTTCCCATGCACGGAACGGTCGTCGCGCATTGACACCTGCACCAAGGATAGCTCGAATAAGGCTTCCGGCCGGAGGGAATTTCCTCAGGTCCCATTTGACCCGAAACCGTTTTTCCATAGGGAGCCTCTCGATGAAACGCACCATCGCGGCCTTGGCCGCAACGGCGTTGCTGGCGACGACCGGAAGCGTCTTTGCGCAGGATCAGCAGTTCATTTCCATCGGAACCGGCGGCGTGACCGGTGTCTACTATCCGACCGGCGGCGCGATCTGCCGTCTCGTGAACCGCGACCGCAAGGATCACGGCATTCGCTGCTCGGCGGAGTCCACCGGCGGGTCGGTCTACAACATCAACAACGTCCGCTCGGGCGAGCTGGAGTTCGGCGTCGCCCAGTCCGACTGGCAGTACCACGCCTATAACGGCACCTCCCAGTTCGAGGACCAGGGGCCGTTCGAGAAGGAGCGGGCGGTGTTCTCCGTGCATCCGGAGCCGTTCACCCTGCTGGTGCGCGGTGACAGCGGCATCGACTCCTTCGAAGGCCTCAAGGGCAAGCGCGTCAACGTCGGCAACCCGGGCTCCGGCCAGCGGGCGACGATGGAAGTCGTGATGGACGCCTACGGCATGTCGATGGACGACTTCGCGCTCGCCACCGAGCTCAAGGGCTCCGAAATGGCCCAGGCGCTCTGCGACGGCAACATCGACGCGATGATCTACACCGTCGGCCATCCGGCCGCCGCCATCCAGGAAGCCGTCAACTCCTGCGACGTGAAGCTCGTGGACGTCGCCGGCGAGCCGATCGACAAGCTGGTCGAGGAGAACCCCTACTACCGCGTCGCGACCATCCCGGGCGGCATGTACAAGGGCAACGATCAGGACACCACGACCTTCGGCGTGGGCGCCACCTTCATCACCTCAGCCGACGTGTCGGACGATGTCGTCTACGTCGTGGTGAAGTCGGTCTTCGACAACTTCGACCAGTTCAAGCAGCTGCATCCGGCCTTCGCCAATCTGCAGGAAGAGCAGATGATCAAGGACGGTCTGTCGGCGCCGCTGCATGACGGTGCCAAGAAGTACTACGAGGAACGCGGCTGGATGTAAGTCCGCCCCGGCTCCGGGCGCGGCCCAGAAGCCGCGCCCGGATGCCGCACGACCCGCCTGACAACGGATGACCTGACCTTCCCGACAACCGGAACCGACGAGGCACGTGGCGATGACGGCTGAGCAGACGGCGCACCGCGTCGACGCGGAGTCCCTGGTTGCGGCAACGGACACCGGGGCCCGGTCCCCGGTTGGCTGGCAGCGCTGGCTGATCCCCGGGATCGCCTTCATCTGGGCCCTGTTCCAGCTCTACGTCGCCTCGCCCCTGCCCTTCATCTTCGCCCAGGCGCTCGATCTCCCGCTGGTTCTCAACAACACCGAGATCCGGATCGTGCATCTGGCGTTCGCGCTGGTCCTGGCCGCGTTCGCCTATCCGCTGTTCAAGTCCGCCTCGCGCCACTCGATCCCCTGGTACGACTGGATCCTGGCCGCCCTCGGCGCCGCCTCCTGTCTCTATCTGTTCGTCTTCAAGGACCAGATCGCCGACCGCGCCGGCCTGCCCACCGACTGGGACCTGATCATGTCGACCATCGGCATGATCATGCTCGGCGTGGCCGTGTTCCGCTCGCTCGGGCTGCCGCTCCTGATCGTCGCCTCGATCTTCGTGCTCTACGTCTTCTTCGGCTCCGCCGACTGGATCCCCGGCACGCTCCAGTGGAAGGGCGCGTCCTACGGCAAGGCCATGTGGCACTACTGGATGCAGACCGAGGGCGTGTTCGGCGTCGCCCTCGGCGTGTCCGCCACCATGATCTTCCTGTTCGTCATGTTCGGTGCGATCCTGGAGAAGGCCGGCGCCGGCAACTTCTTCATCAAGATCGCCTTCGCGCTGCTCGGCCATCTGCGCGGCGGACCGGCCAAGGCCGCCGTGGTCGCCTCGGCCATGAGCGGCCTTTACTCCGGCTCCTCCATCGCCAACACGGTCACCACTGGCACCTTCACCATCCCGCTGATGAAGAAGACCGGCTTCCCGCCGGAAAAGGCCGGCGCCGTCGAGGTCGCCTCGTCGACCAACGGCCAGCTCACGCCGCCGGTGATGGGCGCGGCCGCGTTCCTGATCTCCGAATTCACCGGCACGCCCTATACCGAACTGATCAAGAACGCGCTCCTGCCGGCGCTGATTTCCTACATCGCGCTGGTCTACATCGTTCATCTGGAAGCCCTGAAGCTGGGCCTCGCCGGCATGAAACGGCCGCCGGCCCACATGCGGCTGATGGGCCGGCTGATCGGCTTCCTCACCGGCTTCCTCGGCCTCGCCGTGCTCGCCGGCCTCGTCTATTACGGCCTCGGCTGGGTGCGCGAAGCCTTCCCCGGGATGGGGCTGTGGGCCGCGTCGCTGATCTTCCTGGTCGCCTACGTCGTTCTGCTGTGGGTCGCGTCCCAGCGGCCGGACCTCAAGGTCGACGATCCGAACGCCCCGATCGAGGAACTGCCCCGGCCGGGCGCGGTCGCGGTCACCGGTCTCTATTTCCTGCTGCCGATCGTGATCCTGATCTGGTGCATCATGATCGAGCGGCTGTCGCCGGCGACCTCCGCCTTCTACGCCACGGTGGCGATGATCTTCATCGCCCTCACACAGCACCCGTTGAAGGCGCTGTTCCGGGGAACCGGCAATTTCGGCTTCGAGGCCGCCCGCGGCGTCCAGGAATGGATGGCCGGTATGATCGCCGGCTCCCGCAACATGATCGCGATTGCGGTCGCAACGGGTGCGGCTGGCGTGATCGTCGGCACGATCTCGCTCACCGGCGCGCATCAGGTCATCGGCGAGTTCGTGGAATATGTGTCCGGTGGCCAGCTCATGGTCATGCTGGTGCTGGTCGCCATCATGAGCCTCATCCTCGGCATGGGGCTGCCGACCACGGCGAACTACATCGTGGTCTCCTCGCTGATGGCGCCGGTGATCGTGACGCTCGGCGCCCAGCAGGGCCTGATCGTCCCGCTCGTGGCGGTCCATCTGTTCGTGTTCTATTTCGGCATCCTCGCCGACGACACGCCGCCGGTGGGCCTCGCGGCCTTCGCCGCCGCCGCCATTTCCGGCGGCGACCCGATCAAGACCGGTATCCAGGGCTTCACCTACGACATTCGTACCGCCCTCCTGCCGTTCATGTTCCTGTTCAACACGCAGCTGCTTCTGATCGATGTCGGGCCGTTCGAGGCGATCGTCGTCTTCATCGTCGCGGTGATCGCCATGCTGCTGTTTGCGGCGGCCACGCAACGCTATCTGCTTGCGCCCATGCGCTGGTGGGAGGTCGTGGCGGTGCTGCTGGTGTCCTTCACCCTCTTCAGGCCGGGCTTCTGGCTCGATCAGGTGCAGGCGCCCTACGACCTGTCGCCCGGCACCCAGGCGACGGAGGTCGCCGGCTCGCTGCCGGCCGGCGCGCAGCTGCGCATGACCATCGAGGGCACCGACTTCACCAACCCCGACGAGCGGGTGACCAAGACGTTCATGGTCCCGCTCGGCGAGCCGGGCCCCGGCGCGGAGCGGCTCGACCGGGAAGGGCTGACCCTTTTCGAGGACGGTGATCAGGTCACGCTGGACGAACCGTTCCCCGGAACGCCGCATTTCCGGCTGGCCCAGGAGCTGGACTTCTACGCCGACGAGCCGGTGGTGATCGAAAGCGTCGGCGTGGCGGCGGAGCGGATGCCGAAGGAGATCTTCTACATTCCGGCCTTCCTGGTGCTGCTCGTGGTGCTGTGGTCCCAGCGCCGCCGCCAGACCGTGCCGGCGTTCTGAGCAATTCCAGGAAAAGTGGGAACCGGTTTTCCGTCCGGAATTGCGGTGAGAAAAGAGAGCAATTCCAGGAAAAGTGGGAACCGGTTTTCCGTCCGGAATTGCGACGGTTGAAAAGTAGGGACGAAGCGGTGGCTCCTTGCTCCGCTCATTCCGGCGAAAGCCGGAATCCAGGGCGCCGCGACCGGCGTCCGCGCGTCTTGCCCCGGGCCCGGGCGGTCGCCGGGGTGAGGGGCGTGTGCGAGGCAACGGACAGGGGGTCCTGACCCGGGGGCCCGGAGGAGGGCGGTATGTACAAGACAATCCTGCTGCCGGTCGATCTGAACGACCCAACCACGGGAAAGAAGGCGCTGGCGACGGCGGCGGCCCTTGCGAAGACCTTCGGCTCCGAACTCCACGTACTCGCCGTGGTGCCGAATTTCGGCATGTCGGTGGTGGGTGGCTTCTTTCCGCAGGATTTCGAGGAAAAGGCGCTGGAGAAGGTCAAGACCGATCTCGCGGCGTTCATGGACGCCGAGCTCGATCCGTCCCTCGATGCCACCGGCCACGTCGCCCACGGCTCCATCTACGAGGAGATCCTGCATGCGGCGAAGGCGCTGTCGGCCGACCTCATCGTCGTCGGCGCCCATCGGCCGGAGCTGAAGGACTATCTGCTCGGCCCCAACGCCGCCCGCGTCGTCCGCCACGCGCCCCAGTCGGTGATGGTGGTCAGGGATTAGGATGTGCCGTTCGGGCACTGACGTCGCGTTTTACTCCGCTCATTCCCGCGCAAGCGGGAATCCATACGGCAGAAAGAGCAGGCACGGAGTCGGACACACGGATCTGCTTTTCAGTCTTAGAATTGACGACGTCTTCCGCAAAGACTGAGCAAAACTCGAAAGTCCCTATGGATTCCCGCTTGCGCGGGAATGAGCGGAATATGCAGGGCGTCCTTGTGTCCCTCGGCACCGCATTCATCCATATCTCCGCACAATCGCCGACAAGACAATCAACAGGCCAGCCCCCATGCCCTCTCCCCACGTCTTTCCCCGTCACACCAAGGCCGAGATGCCCGTCGCCGTCGGCGGTGACGGCTGCTACCTGATCGACGAGACCGGCAAGCGCTATCTCGACGGCTGCGGCGGGGCGGCCGTCTCCTGTCTCGGTCATTCCGACAAGGCGGTCGTCGAGGCCATCAAGACGCAGCTCGACGCGCTGCCCTACGCCCACACCGGCTTCTTCACCTCCAAGCCGGCCGAGGCGCTGGCGGACCGGCTCGCGGACAAGGCGCCCGAAGGCCTGAACCGGGTCTATTTCGTCTCCGGCGGGTCGGAGGCGGCGGAGGCGGCCCTGAAGCTCGCCCGCCAGTATTTCTGGGAGAAGGGCGAGAAGGCCCGCGCCAACGTGATCGCCCGCTGGCAGAGTTATCACGGCAACACGCTGGGCGCGCTCGCGGCCGGCGGCAACCGCTGGCGCCGGGCCCAGTTCGAGCCGCTCCTGACCGACGCCATGCACCATATCGATCCGTGCCATTACTGGCGCTGGGGCGAGCCGGGCGAGAGCGAGGAGGACTATGGCCGCCGCGTCGCCGACCAGCTCGAGGAAAAGATCCTGGAGCTCGGCCCGGAGACGGTCGCCGCCTTCATGGCCGAGCCGGTGGTGGGCGCGACCATGGGCGCGGTGCCGCCGGTCGCCGGCTACTTCAAGCGCATCCGCGAGATCTGCGACCGCTACGGCGTGCTTCTGATCCTCGACGAGGTGATGTGCGGCATGGGCCGCACGGGCACGCTGTTCGCCTGCGAGCAGGACGGCGTGGTGCCCGACATGATCCTGATCGCCAAGGGGCTCGGTGCCGGCTATCAGCCGATCGGCGCGACCATCGTCGCCGACCACATCTATGCGACGCTGGAGCAGGGCTCCGGCTTCTTCCAGCACGGCCACACCTATATCGGCCATCCGACCGCCTGCGCGGCGGGCGTCGCGGTCCTCGACCAGATCGAAAGCCGGGATCTGCTCGCCAACGTGAACCGGGTCGGCTCCTATCTGAAATCGGCGCTTCAGGAGCGGTTCGGCCAGCATCCGAACGTGGGCGATGTCCGCGGGCGCGGGATGTTTCTCGGTCTGGAACTGGTGGCCGACCGGGACACCAAGGCGCCGTTCGATCCGTCCGACAAGGTCGCGCCGTCGATCAAGAAGGCGGCGATGGCCGACGGGCTGATGGTCTATCCGATGGGCGGCACCATCGACGGCGAACGCGGCGACCACGTGCTGATCGCCCCACCGTTCATCCTGACCGAGGCCCAGGCCGACGAACTCGTCGATAAGCTCGGCCGAGCCATGGACGCCGTTCTCAGCTGATCCCACAAAGCAATCGCAGGAAAAGTGGGAACCGGTTTTCCGTTCGCGATTGCGGAGGAAGAGAACTACGCAGGAAAAGTCCCCAGCAGTGTTCTGCCTGGGCGTTGCGACGGAGGCGCAGAGCTTCCGCATTGGTGTCCGTTTCGGTCATGCCCGCCCTCATTTTATGTAGTGTCAATAAAAAAGCCGCCCAAAGGCGGCTCTTGATACGAAGGCCGATAAGTCAATCCTCGCCCACTCGTGGGCGAGCCGACTAACTCTCCGGGCCTTCAGGCGAAAGGTTGCAGCTATCGAACAGCTTGCTGGTCGCCTTAGTGGACCCGGCAACCGAGAAATCAACTGTCGCCGTGGTATCGAACAGTTCTACCCGCACACCAACGACAATCTGGCGCTGAGCGTCCCGAATATCCCTGAGGATGCCTCTTATCAATTCAGATTGATCCGATTTCACTCCGATAAAGTCATTATTGTGCTGGTAAAAATAACCATTCAAAAAATGCTTTTGACCACCATCAACCTGAATTGCCAGCTTGGCAGGGACAGCTTCCAGTCCTGACTCCCAGGAACTTTTTTCAATGTAAGCGAAAGAAACATCTGCCTCCTCAGAAGAGCAGGAGACATAAATTCCGTAGTTAGGACCCGCCGAGCCAATCATGGTAGCGGTTTTGCCATCGGAAAAGAGATCGTCCTTGACGTCAGTTGCCCATTGTGCCGAAGCGCCGCCTGCAATCAGCAACGCCCCCGTAAACACAAGCCCACCTAGTAATCGCATCAGTCAGCCTCCCGAGGACCAATCATGCAACCCTAACGCTTGATCGTCCTAACGCCAAGGCAGACGGAGACCGCTCTTGCAGGTCAGCTACGCCCCAAGTGCGCCGCGGATGCAGAGAGCAAATCGC
This sequence comes from Amorphus orientalis, assembly GCF_030814015.1. NCBI lineage: Bacteria > Pseudomonadati > Pseudomonadota > Alphaproteobacteria > Hyphomicrobiales > Amorphaceae > Amorphus > Amorphus orientalis. The sequence continues at coordinate 409,645 of NZ_JAUSUL010000003.1, read as the reverse complement.
AGGAAAAGTGGGAACCGGTTTTCCGTCCTGCTCTCCGGTACCATCTTGCGCTCGGCCGGCTTTCCTCTTAATCGGAGCGGCAAGGTGCCGGGCACCTGCCGCCTGCGGACGCAAGTCACGGTGAAGCCCGGATCGCGACGACATCTCACCCTCGAAGCATTTCGCAGGTGGGGTAATGCAGGCCCCCTTCCCCGACGCGAAATGCCTCTCAGGAGGAGTGAGCCATGTCCGCCCGACAGGCTTCCAACAGTCTTGAACCCAATCTGTCCGCCCGGGACCCGGGTCGTGCACCGCGGCGCGCGTCGTGGGCGATCTCCACTGTGCGTGAAGTCGGAGTGGACCGATGACCCAGCCCTCCCTCGACACCGTCAAGGCCCAGGCCAGGGCGCTGCGTCAGGCCCTTGAGGCGGACGGCACCCCGGTCAGCCACGCCAGGGCCCTGGAGCTGATCGCCCGCCAGCACGGCGCCCGGGACTGGAACACGCTCCATGCCCGGCTCACCCGGCGCAATGCGCCGCCCGAGCTCGCCCTGGGCGACCGGGTTGCCGGATCCTATCTGGGGCAGGCCTACAGCGGCGAGATCATCGCCCTGTCCGGGCCTTCCGGCCATCGGACGGTGGAGATCAGGCTCGACCGGCCGGTCGATACGGTGACGTTCGCCAGCTTTTCCAACTGGCGTCACCGGATCCGCGGCACGGTCGACGCGGAGGGCCGCAGCCACCGGAAAACGTCAGATGGAAGGCCGCAGCTGGTCGTGGAGCCGTCCTGACCGGGATCCGTTCAGAGCGGAAGCGGCCTCGGCGGGAGAAAAGCCGTGACGGCAGCCTCGGATGAGACGCTGCCGTCACCGCCCACGGGTGGGGCATCTTATCGTCCGGGACATCCGGCCCGGCTCGTTCGGCGCCGGATCAGACCCTGCGCGCCTTCACGACCGCACCCAGCGTCAGCGCGAACAGGAGATGGCCGGCGAGCGAGGCCCAGGTCAGCGGGATGAAGCCCAGGAACGGCGGCTGGTTCGCGAACAGGTGGGCCATGATGTAGAGGGCGAAGATCCACAGCCCGACGCCGTAGGCGAGCGCCGTCACCCACCAGGGCAGGGCCGGGATGACCGCGCGCTGGATCGGCCGGGCGATGAAGAGATAGCCGAGCGGATAGAACACCACGCCCACGACGGCGTGGATCAGTTCGGCGAGCGCCCAGTTGGAGAAGCCGAACACGCCCTGGACGAGGGCGGCCGGCTGCAGCGGTCCGCCGACCAGGAACGGGGTGATCCCGCGCGCCCAGACCTCCCAGACGATGTCGGCGGCGATCCCGGCCATGAGGGCGGTGACGAAAGTCGCCGCGACGAGCGGCGGAAACAGGGATGTGCGCGAATGCGCGGGGTTGGTCATGGTCGCCATGTCAGCCTCCCAAAGCATTTCCAGGCCAGGTGGAAACCGGCTGGCCGTTCGAAAATGCGCCAAAACAAAGGGGTGTGTCGTTCAGTGCAGCTATGAAAAGCGGACCGGCTCCAGCCCTGGCCCTTATCTCAGATGCGCATCGGGCGGCGCCGGGCGAAGGCCTCCTACGGGAAAGTGAGATCGGCGGAGGTGAGGCTCCGCTGCGCGTGATGGCCGCGTGACGCGTGCGGGGTCCGTGGCCGGCGGGCGATGCCGTGGTGGGTCTTCGCCCAGTGGTGCGGGCGGCGCAAGAGATCGACGAAGGCCGCGATGAGGGCGACCGCCAGCATCAGCCAGTAGATCGGCAGGCCGAGGAGCGCGAGCGGCGAGAGCCACAGCCGGCGGAGCCGGATCGCCCGCAGCGAGAGGGCGGCGGTCGCGGTGAAGCCGCCCACGAAGACCGCGGCGTTGAGCGCGAACACGGCCCGGCTCGCATAGGCCGGCTCCGGCAAGAGCGGGATCAGACCGACGGCGTGGGCGCCCAGGAGGACCAGGCAGATGGGGAAGGCGAGAATGGCCATCAGGCTGCCCAGGATCAGGGCCTGGAAGGCGAGCATCTTGGCCAGCACCCGCTTGCGGGCGAACCGGCCCGGCTCGCGCATGTGCACCAGCCAGGTCTGCATCCATCCTTTGAGCCAGCGCGTGCGCTGGCGCATCCAGGCGCCCATGTGCAGGGGAGCCTCCTCCCAGGTGGTCGAGGCGATCACGCTCATCTCGTAGTCGAACCGGGCGAGCCGGACGCCCAGATCCGCGTCCTCGGTGACGTTGAAGGCATCCCATCCGCCGATCCGGACCAGGATGTCCCGGCGGAAGTGATTGGACGTGCCGCCGAGGGGAAACAGCACCTTGCGCGCGGCGAGCCAGGGCAGAAGCACGTCGAACAGGCTGGCGTACTCGATGGCGAACATGCGGGTGACGAAGGTGTCCCGGGCATGGTCGACCGCAAGCCGGGCCTGAAGGCAGGCGAGCGCCGGCGAGCCGGCGGCAAAGGTCTCCGCCGCGATCCGAAGCTGGGACGGGTCCGGCCGGTCTTCGGCGTCGAGGATGGTGACCAGTTCGCCGCGGGCGTAGGCGAGACCGACATTGAGGGCCTTCGGCTTGGTCCGCGGCCCTTCCGGCGGGACCACGACGAGACGCATCCAGTCCGGCAGGTCGAGGGCCAGGAAGGCGTCGAGGGTTGCCGGGTCGTCCTGCTCCAGAAGGACGATCACATCGAGCTTGTCGGCGGGATAGTCGAGCCGGCGGAGGCTTCCGACCAGGCTGCGGGCGGACTTCGCCTCCATGTAGAGGGGGATCAGCACGGAGTAGGTGGGCAACTCCGCGGACGACAGCTTCGTTCGGGGCGGAGCGAAGGTCATCGGCGCGGCTGCGAGACTGGCGGCGGCGCGGGCGCAGGTCAGGATGAAGAGCACGCAGGCGACGAACGCCTGGAGGAGGGTCGGCACCGCTGCCGGGGCGGTCGCGGCGACGGCGAGCGCCCCGGCGACGAGCGCGTGCGCAAGGAGGCGCTGCTTGCGCGAAAGGGTGTCGCGCGCAGTGAGCGCGCGCGGGATGCCGAGGTCCCATCGGGCATTCTCGGGGCGCAGTATCCGGCTCGATTCCTGCCGGGCGCGGCGCAGGGTTGCGCCATCGGTGATGACGATCCGGGAGGCGCGCGCGCCGCGCGCGCAGACGCGCGCAGCGATCGCCGGCAGATCGTCCGGCCCGGGCGCAAACGCAAGCGCGCGCCCGCCGCCCGCCCGGATTTCCGTTGTGCGCTCGCCGAGGGCTTCTACGACCGGGGCGAACATGGTGGGCGGGACAGGGGTGAGGGCGGCGGCGTAGGGCAGCGAGAGCCAGCGGGCGAAAGCCTCCGCCTCCGCTGTGCCGAGGGGGAGGGCACGCGACGGGCGGCCCGCGTCCGACCGACCCGGTTGGTCCATGACCAGCCTGAGCAGCCGCGCCGGCGGCATCTTCTCGAGCCGGCGGGCGACCGCCATCCGCAGATCGCGCCGGGTGGTGAGGATGAGGCGGCCGGCCGCCCGCCGTGCCATCGTTTCCAGACGCTGCCGGTCGATGGTGACGGCGGTTTCGGCACACAGGGCGACGACGGGGCCGCCGCGGGTGTGCCCGATCCGGGCGAGCCCGAGGGGCCCCTTCGCCAGCAGCGGAGCAAGCGCCAGGGCCGCATCGTCGCTGAGCGTCAGGTCGCGGCCGAGCCGGACCTCTATGCCAAGCGCACGTCCGAGCGCGACGGGATCGGGCCCGGTCGGCGGCGGCTTCGGAAATGCCGGTGCGGAGGGAGGTGCGGTCCGCTGGCGCAGAGGCGGGCCGGGCCGGCTCGGCGGCGCCGTGGTGCGTCGCGGACGGTGCGCAGCATCACGCGCGAAGACTGGCGTCTCCCGATCCCGCATTGTCCCGCTCGCCCCCGCCCATGCTTCCCGTCATGGTGCGCGAGGTCGGAGGAATAATCAACTATGCGTTGCGTCGGGGTGGGTGCCTCGCACCCGGCGGTCAGGTTCCGCCGCGGCCGTCGTCGCTCACGTAGGCGACGCGCAGAAGGTTGGTGGCGCCGGGTGTTCCGAAGGGGCTGCCCGCGATGGTCAGGAGCCGTTGTCCAGGGCGCGCGAACTTCTCGGCGAAGGCAACGCTGCAGGCGCGGTCGACCATGTCGTCCACGTCCCGCGCATCCGGGCTGACGACGCAATGAAGGCCCCAGGCAAGAGCGAGCCGGCGGGCGGTGGTCCGCACCGGGCTCACCACGACCAGCGGGGCGGAGGGGCGCTCGCGTGCCACCCGCAGGGCGGTCGCGCCGGACGAGGTGTAGCAGACGATGGCCGACAGGTTCAGGGTTTCGGCGATCTGGCGGGCCGCCGCCGCGATGGCGTCGGCGCCGGTCGCCTCCGGGGCGGAGCGCTGGCCGGCGATGATCGACATGTAGTGATCGTCCCGCTCGACCTCGTAGGCGATGCGGTCCATCGTCGTGACGGCCTCGATCGGGTATTTTCCGGCCGCCGATTCTGCCGACAGCATGACCGCGTCAGCGCCCTCGAAGACCGCCGTCGCGACGTCGGAAACTTCCGCCCGCGTCGGTGTCGGCGCGGTGATCATGCTTTCCAGCATCTGGGTGGCGACGACCACGGGCTTGCCGGCCTTGCGGGCGGCCCGGGTGATCCTCTTCTGGAGGCCGGGCACCTTCTCGACCGGCATCTCCACGCCGAGATCGCCGCGCGCCACCATCAGCGCGTCAGACAGCTCGATAATGTCCTCGAGCCGCTCGATCGCCTGGGGCTTCTCGATCTTGGCCATCACGCCCACGCGGCCGCGGGCGATCTTGCGGACCTCCGCCAGATCGTCGGGCCGCTGGATGAAGGACAGCGCCACCCAGTCGACCTTGGCCTCGAGCGCCGCGTCCAGGTCGCGCCGGTCCTTCTCCGTCATGGCGCTGAGCGCAAGCGTGGTGTCGGGGACGCTGACGCCCTTGCGGTCGGAGATCGTGCCGCCCACGTCGACCCGGGCGCTGACCCCGTTGCTGGTCATCTCCTCGACCGTCAGCTTGACGCGGCCGTCATCGATGAGAAGCCGGTGGCCGGGCTGGAGCGCCTCGAGGATTTCCGGATGGGGCAGTTGCACCCGTCCGCCGTCGCCGGGCGCTGAATCGGAATCGAGATGAAAAAGGTCGCCTTCCTCAAGCTCGATCTTGCCGTTCGAAAACACGCCGAGGCGCAGCTTCGGCCCCTGCAGATCGGCGAGAATGCCGATCGGCCGACCGACCGCGTCTTCGACGGTGCGGATCGCCGTCACCAGACCCCGCATGCCCGCGTGGTCGGTGTGGCTCATGTTGATTCGGAAGACGTCGGCGCCTGCGCGGAACAGGGCTTCGATCGTGGACGGGTCGGACGAGGAAGGGCCGAGAGTGGCGAGGATCTTGGTGCGGCGTGACCGCCTCATCGACCACCGATCCCGGACCGGGTGCGCTCGGTCAGATGGACGGTCCAGGAGGCCTGCTCGCCGGTGTCTATCTCGACGAAACCGGTTCGTTCATAGCCGCGCGCGAGGCAGTCCTCAATACCGGTGATCGTGAACTCTTTCTCGCGGGTGCACATGAACGCCTGGCCGCTCCATTCGCCGCCCTGGGCGTAATCGAGCGCATAAAGGTAATAGTAGCGGGCGCTGAGACGGCCCTCCAGCAGAACTTCGCAGCTCTGTGCCGGCAGGTTCCACCAGCCTTCGCTGACCCAGTTCTCGTCACTCTTGTAGCCGACAGCGACGCCCACCTGAGCGTCGGTCTTGTTGCAGAGGCGAAGGTCCGCGGAAGCTGGCGCCGAAAGCGCGAGCGGCGCTACCAGAAGCGCCAGAGCGAACAGAAGGGCGGAGGAAATATATCGTGCAGTGCACCGCATGTCGCGATTGACGAACCCCGATTTTGTAGTCGCATCGCTTCGACCGGTCATTGGCCGCTTCGTTTTCATGAGGGCTCCGCTCGCGAATGTCAACGCAGCCTCCCGTTGTCCCCCAGCATTGGAGGGGTGATCCAAACGGTGTGTTGGAACGGCCGAAAGGATCGATGCGGACGCATCGAACAGTGCCCCCATGACGGTTAACAATCCCTTTCTTCCGAGTGCGGCTATTTTGGGGCGACGCTGCCGCGAGGCCTTCCCGTGCGCGGCCGCGCGAGCCAGATGCCGGCCAGAATGGCGGCTCCACCAGCGGCCTGATGCAAGGACAATGCCTCGCCGAGAAAGACCCAGCCGGCCAGCGCCGCAGCGAGAGCCTCCAGAAAGATCACCAGGGAGGAGAACGCCGCCGTCAGGTGGCCGAGGGAGAACGAGAGCAGGCCCTGTCCGCCCGCATGGGAGACGAGCGCCAGCGCCAGCAGCGCTGCGATGCCGGTGGCGGAACCCGGAAGGAACTGACCTTCCAGACCGACGGCGGCGATCAGGAGAACCGCAGCCGTGACGATGCCGCTCCGGAACATGAGGAAGCCCGGAGAGACCGTGCGGCGCGCGACCCGCACGGACAGGAAATAGGCGCCGAAGAACATCGACGTGACGACGCCGTAGATGTCGCCGTCGACCCGCCCCGGGGCGAGGCTGTAGCTCATCCCGATCAGGAGGGCTGCGCCGACCAGGCAAAGACCCAGTCCGATGACGGATTCGCGCCCGACCGGTTCGCGGATCACCAGACCGGACGCGAGGATGACCCAGACCGGCGCCATCGTGGCCAGGAACGTGGCGTTGGCGACCGTCGTATGCACGATGGCGAGATGCCAGAACAGGAGGTCGCCCGCGAAGAAGAGGCCAGTCAGCACCACGGGCCAGGACCAGCCCTGAGGCGCGGCGTCGGCCGGGCGGTTTCGGGCTTCGAGGCGAGCCCAGAGCCATAGCACCGGGAGCGACAGGGCCACGCGCCAGAAGGCGCTGGTGAACGGTCCCACATCGGCGTTACGCACGAAAACCGGCGACACGCCCATCGCAACGGCGCCGGCGACCAGGCACACGAGGGCGAGGACGATCCGCGGCGCGGTGTCCGCCGGGCTGGAGGGCGGCGTGATGGTCATGGGACGGGAACTGGGCTGAGGCGCGTGTTCATGCATCCCGACTGGTAGGAGGCTGCATGGCGCGGAGCAAGAGGCCGTTCCTTTTGCGGGATGCGTCACCTATGTGGAACAGTGAATGCTGGGCAAGGCCAGACACCCTCAAGCAGGAGAACCGAGATGGACGAGAAACAGATCGACGCGGCCACCCGGACCGAACTCGAGGCTGCGGTTTTCCGGCGGCTGGTGGATCATCTGCGCACGCGCACGGACGTGCAGAACATCGACCTGATGAACCTGGCCGGGTTCTGCCGGAACTGTCTGTCCAACTGGTATCAGGACGCGGCCCAGGAGCGCGGGCTGGACGTCGAGAAGGACGCCGCGCGCGAGCGCGTCTATGGCATGCCCTACGACGACTGGAAGGCGCGCTATCAGACGCCGGCCAGCGAAGACCAGCAAAAGGCCTTCGGGGCGACGACGAAGCACGGATAGAGCTGCGTCCGGGCCCACGCGGGCTGTGGACAAGCGCCGCGGCAGTTTCGTGCGCCTTGACCATGCCTTATGTCTGGGGCAGGGAACGCGCCCCTTTTGGACGCGACCGATCAGAAAGGATTCCGGACCATGAGCCAGCCGGGTGGAGTTGCCGCCGATCAGTTGCGCGCCTTCGTCGAGCGCATCGAGAAACTCGAGGAAGAGAAGCAGACGATCGCCGACGACATCAAGGACGTCTACGCCGAGGCGAAGGCCAACGGCTACGACACCAAGATCATGCGTCAGGTGGTCCGGCTCAGGAAGCAGGATTCGGCCGAGCGCCAGGAGCAGGAAGCGCTGCTCGATCTCTACATGCACGCCCTCGGTATGGCGCGGCCCGCCATCGAGGACGACCAGGCCGAGACCTCGTCGGCGGCCTGAGCAGCCTCTGGCGCCATTTCGTAACGATCAGGTGTTTCCCCACCTGATCGGAAAAGGCTCCAAGACGCCGGTCGGCTTTCACTCTTTGTTTTGGCGCATGTCCGGACGGCCCACCCGTTTCCACCTCGGCGGGACGTGCGCGAGCAGCATGTCCCGTTGAAGCCGATCCCTCGTGACCGGAGCGGGCTTGCTCACGTCAGTCCACCGGGACCGAACCTGGAGCCGTTTCTGACCGTCCGGATGAGATGGTCCCGTCCGGGCAGGAACGGCTCTACTGCGTGGCGTAGGCCTGGGTGATGTAGACGTGCGGCACGCCCTCGAACCGGTCGGTGCGCCATCCGTCGACCCGATCGCCGAGCGCTCCGCTTCCGCCCATCGGGGCCCGCGCCGCGGTGATCATCCCGACCTTGCCCTGATGCGGATGGGAGAGCCACGCGAACTCCATGGTCCGCATGCTCGTGCCGCCCACCAGGAAGCGGGAGTCGGAGCGGTCGGGCGGACCGAAGAAGGTGGCGGTCGGATCGACCGTCGGCGAGAGATCGGTTCCGATCGTCTCGGTCGCGACGGTGGTCGTGTCGGTCGACAGGCTCGGCGCGTCGCCGCTTTCCCCGACGAGGGCCGCGGTGGCGGTCAGCACGTTGTCGCCCGTCTCCGGATCTACTGAGCCATCCGCATAACCGAACACAGGAACGTCGTCGGATCCGTTGGAGCCGGCACTGAGGCTCGCGCGCAGCGAGGCGACGGCGGCTTCCGCATCGGCCGCGGTTCCGCCCACGACCGGGGCATCCGGTGTGGCAGGCGCGGTTTCCTCGACCGGAGCGGCCTGGGTGGCCGAGGCCAGCGTGATCACGTCGGCCGGGCGCGGTTTGGGCAGGGCTGCAACCAGAACCGCCTCGGGTGTGGGCTCGGCAGCCGGTTCGGGCGCCGCCTTCGGGACAGCCGGGGCGATCGGCGCGTCGGGTGCGTCCGGCGTCGCCGCGTCGGCGGGGGCTGCGACTTCGGGCCGGGTGGCGGGCAGCGGCGGCGGCGCGCTGGGCGCGGCTTCGGGTTCGGCTTTCGCCGTGGCCGGTGCCGCCGTGGCCGCGGGCTTCGGCTTGTCGTTGGTCGGCGCCGTCAGGTTCACGCCGGGAAGGTTCGAGGAGGTCTGCCGCACCGGGCGGGCCCGTTCCTCGGCCGAAAGCTGGCGCTCGACGCTGTCCTCGACATCGTCGTCGTCGCGGCTGAGAAGCGCGGTGATGATGTTCTTGCCCGACCCGGCCTCCGGCCGCTCCGGCGCGCTGCGCCGGCGATCGCCGCCGCCGAACAGGCCGCCGAGACCGCCGCCGGAGCTCGACGCGACCTGGGTGCGGCCACGGCGGTCGCGGGCTTCGAGTTCGGCCTTGGCGACTTCGTAGCCCTGAAGCGGCTTGCCGTCGCTGGGCAGGTGCACGGTCTTTCCGTCCGGGAAGAGGGCCAGAAGCTGGGTGCGCGTCATGCGGGGCCAGGAGCGGACGCTGCCGGTATCCAGGTGGACGAACGGCGTGCGGGACGTCGGATAGTAGCCGACGCCGCCGATCTGCTTCTTGAAGGCCGCCTTGCGGATGTCGGCGGTCGAGACGCCGGGAATGTAGAAGTCGGTCGCCTTGCCGGCCATATGCTGGCTGAACTTGGCCACGCCCCGCGAGCGCGAGCGGAGCATGTTGTTGGTGGCCGGAGAGCGGTAGGCGGACACGACGTGGATCGTCTTGCCGCGGCCGACCTCGTTCTGGATCTCCCACAGGAGATCGAACAGCTCCGGGTCCATGTCGATGGACTCGTTGCGGCGCCAGTCGCGCAGGAAGCGGTTCAGCTCCTTCAGCGCCGACGGGATGTACCGCCCGTTGCGCTTGTAGGTGATCTTCAGCTTCTCGCCGGTGTGGGTGAAATAAAGGTCGAGCGAGCGTTCGCCGAACGCCGCGGCCGGACCCGGAGCGGCGAGAACCGCCGATGCAAGGACGGCCGCCGTCACCGCCGCGCGCCAACTGGGCAAGCGCCGAATGCGGTTGAGCAAGGCCGGAAAGATCCCGTTCGATCGCTGCTGCAAGATGCAGTCCTTGGCTTGAAGGCGACAGCTACAATCCCGAACCCTTGCATTAGGGCGGAACGGGTTAAAAGAGGATTTACCGTATTGTTCGTCCGGTGAAAAGATCGGACGGTCGGTATCCCGCGCTGGCCGAGCGGGCACGACGTCGCCTCGACCGTGCCGCCTCCCGTATGCCGCTCTTCCGTCGCGAACGGGGCCATTTTGTGACGCGCGCCTGCGAACGCGCGTCCCGCCTGAAGGCAGGGAGCGTCCGGATCCGCGTCAGCGTTGGGGATTAGCTGCGAAAGCTTGCCCGGATCTTGCGCGGATAGCCGGCTCAGTCCTTGAGCTGCGCCGCCACCCGCCGGTCATAGCCGTAGACGTCCACGAAGCGGTCCAGGGTCCCGTCCGCGTCGGCCTGGAGGGTGAAATAGGCGAGATGGACCGGGATGTGCCGCTCCAGATTGACGTAGCGTTCGCCGCCGCCGACGAGGCGCTTCAGCTGGCTGCCGTTCCAGTGGGGCTCCTCGGCCAGAAGCGCGTCGGCGAACGCGAACGGCTGGTCGACGCGCACGCATCCGTGGCTGAGGGCGCGGGTGCCGCGCTCGAACAGGCGCGGGCTGGACGTGTCGTGCAGGTAGACGGCGTGCTGGTTCGGGAACATGAACTTGACCGTGCCGAGCGCGTTGCCGCGGCCGGGCTTCTGGCGGATGCGCACCTGACGCAGCATCTGTGGCGTCCAGGAGACCGAACTCGGGTTCACCACCCGACCCTTGTAGACCGCTTCGTAGCCGCGCTTGGCGAAATAGCCCGACGGGTTCTTCTGGATGCTGGAGAGCATCTCGTTCTTGGCGATCGAGTAGGGCACGTTCCAGTACGGGTTGACCACGATGTGCTCGATCTCGTCGGAGAAGATCGGCGTGGAATTGCCCGGCTTTCCGACGATCACCCGGCCCTGATAGGCGGTGACCCCGTCGCGGCGGATGCGGACCTGATATTCGGGAATGTTGACGAAGACGTGGGACGCGCCGAGTTCGCGCGGCATCCAGCGCCAGCGCTCCATGTTGACCAGGATGTCGGTCTCCAGGTCGCGCTCCAGCCCGCGGTTCAGGACCGCCAGCGTGTTCGGGCCGACGATGCCGTCCGGACGCAGGCCATGCTCCTTCTGGTAGGCCTTCACCGCCTCGACCAGATCGGCATCGTAGACGGCGACGTCGCTGCCGCGGTGGAGCGTCACGCCCAGCCGGTGGCGCAGGAGGCCCACCCGGTCGTCCGTGTCGCCGAGGCGCAGGTTGCGGCCCCGCGGGACCGGGAGCGGCTGCTCGGCCGACGAGGCGCGTTCGGCCGCCAGCGCGGCCTTCAGCGCCTTGAACTCCGGGTGCGGCGGATTGAACGCCTCCAGGGCGGCGGCGGGATCGCTGGCCGATGCCACGCGCTTCAGCGAGACCAGCGGATCGGGCACCGGCGGCTGGATGGTGATGATGGAGGAGATCCGTTTCGGATCGACCCGGCCGGACTGGGCGTCGCGGGCAAAGGCCATCACGGCCCGGGAAAGCGACAGCTCGGTTGCGGCGAGATCCGGCGCGGCCGGATGCGGCCCCGTGTCCAGCATGGGCTCCGAGATCCGGTAGGTGTCCGGGTCGAGGCCGTCCTCGGTAGCCGCGGCCAGCCGGGCGCGGACGGCGACCGCCTCGGGCGTCAGCGCGTCTTCGGCGACCCACACCGGGCGGAAATCGCGGTCCTCGTAAAAGGCGACGAGCGCGTCATGGAATCCGAGGTCCGCGCTTTCCGAACCCAGCAGTCGGGTCTCCAGCGCCATCTGCAGTGCGGAACGGGACGGCACTGGGCGTTCGCTTGCGGCCGGGATCTTGGATGCGTCAGCCGGATCCGCCGGCACAGCCGGCAACGCGGAGGCGGTGCCCCCGCCGAGCGCCAGCATGGCCACGAAACTGGCAAAAAGGACCGCTCGCATCCCACCACTCCATTCGAACCGCGATTCGCTCATTGAATAGGGCCGAAGGAGTGAACAACTAGCAACCACCATGAGACGCCATACCGGTGTCCCACGGTCAGTTCTTTGTGAGCCTGTGGCCTTCCTGCCGCGCCGGTCCGATCGGTCTTTCGATCCGGGACAGTGCCGGGCGGGCGTGCTATCGGCTCACCGACCAAGCTTTGAGGGATCTCGCAGATGACGTTCACGGACCTCCATCCGCTTGCCGACACCGAGCGCGCCGGCGCCGCCGCCGCTGGCGAAACCGGGCGGCTCCCGGAATGGGATCTCTCCGATCTCTATCCGTCGATCGATTCCGCGGAGGTGCGGGAGGATCTGGTGTCCATCGCCGCCGACTGCGCGGCGTTCGAGGAGGCCTACAAGGGCAAGCTCGGCGACATCGCGGCCGGCCAGAACGGCGGCGCGGCGCTGGCGGCGATCGTGGCGGCCTACGAGGCCATCGACGAACGCCTAGGGCGGATCTTCTCCTATGCCGGGCTGGTCTATGCCGGCGACACGACCGATCCGGTCCGGGGCAAGTTCTACGGCGACGTTCAGGACAAGCTGACGGCCGCGACCTCGCATCTGCTCTTCTTCCAGCTCGAGCTGAACAATATCGACGAGGCGCTGATGGAGAGCGCCCTGGCCGATCCGGCGCTCGCCCATTACCGGCCCTGGATCGAGGACGTCCGCAAGGAGCGTCCGCACCAGCTGGAGGACCGGCTGGAGCAGCTCTTCCACGAGAAATCGGTGACGTCGCGCGGCGCCTTCAACCGGCTGTTCGACGAGACGATGGCGGCGCTCTCCGTCACCGTCGGCGGCGAGACGATGACGCTGGAACAGGCGCTGAACAAGCTTCAGGATTCGTCGGAGGCCGTGCGCAAGGAGGCTGCAACGGCGCTGGCCGGCGTCTTCGGCGAGAACCTGCGGACGTTCACGCTGATCACCAACACGCTGGCCAAGGACAAGGAGATCTCCGACCGGTGGCGGTCCTTCGAGGACGTGGCTGATTCCCGCCATCTGGCGAACCGCGTCGAGCGCGAGGTGGTGGACGCGATGGTCTCGGCGGTTCAGGACGCCTACCCGCGCCTGTCCCACCGCTACTACGCGATGAAGGCCAAGTGGCTCGGCAAGGACCAGCTTGAATACTGGGACCGCAATGCGCCGCTGCCGGATGCCGACGACCGCATCATTCCGTGGACCGAGGCGCGCGACCAGGTGCTGACTGCCTATGGCAGCTTCTCGCCCGACATGGCCGCGCTCGCCGAGCGCTTCTTCGAGAATGGCTGGATCGACGCCCCGCCCCGGCCGGGCAAGGCGCCCGGCGCGTTCGCCCATCCGACCGTGCCGAGCGTGCACCCGTACGTGCTGGTCAACTATCAGGGCCGCACCCGGGACGTGATGACGCTCGCCCACGAACTCGGCCACGGCGTGCACCAGCTGCTCGCGGCCCCTAACGGTGCGCTGATGGCGCCGACGCCGCTGACGCTGGCGGAGACGGCCAGCGTGTTCGGCGAGATGCTGACCTTCCAGAACCTGCTCGCGTCCGCCCCGACTCCGGAGCGCCGACGCACCATGCTCGCGGCCAAGGTCGAGGACATGCTGAACACGGTGGTCCGGCAGATCGCCTTCTACACCTTCGAGCGCCGGGTCCATCTGGAGCGTCGCGACGGCGAACTCACGTCCGACCGGATCGGCGAGATCTGGCTCGACGTCCAGCGCGAGAGCCTCGGCCCGGCGATCCGGCTCGCCGACGGCTACGAGACCTACTGGACCTACATTCCCCACTTCATCCATTCGCCGTTCTATGTCTACGCCTATGCGTTCGGCGACTGTCTGGTGAATTCGCTCTACGCGGTCTATGAGAACGCGGAATCCGGCTTCCAGGACCGGTATTTCGACATGCTGCGCGCCGGCGGCACCAAGCACCATTCGGAACTCCTGGCTCCGTTCGGGCTTGATGCACGGGACCCGTCCTTCTGGCAGAAGGGGCTCGGCGTGATCGAGCGCATGATCGACGAGCTGGAACAGGAAAAGGGCTGACTGCAGGGGGCCTCACCGGGCCGAACGCGGTCGACAGCGGACAGAAGGGGCGGGGCAATGGACGATGCGAGCGGCGAGCGGGGCTGGGGCCTGCCTCTTGCGGCGCACTGCCGGTGCGGTCAGGTGGCGATGACGGTCAGCGCGCCGCCGATCCTGACCACGGCATGCCACTGTCGCGGCTGTCAGCGGATGACGGGCGGCGCCTATTCGCTCAGCGTCGCGATCCCTGTGAACGGTTTTCAGGTGAGCGGGGCCGAGCCGGTGCGCGGCGGCCTCAAGGAGGGGCCGCTCAGGCACATGTTCTGCCCGCACTGCCTGTCCTGGATCTACACCGACCTGACGGAAATGGGCTTCATGAACATGCGGGCGCCGATGCTCGACGATCCCTCATGGGTGCTGCCGTTCGTGGAGACCCAGACCGCGGAGCGCCTGCCGGGCGTTCAGACCGGGGCGACAATCTCGTTCGAGCGCTTTCCGGACATGGACATCTGGCCGGCCATCGCCAAGCGGTTTGCCAGCGAGGGGCCGAGACCGGTCTCATGATCCCGCTACATCAGACTGTCCGGAACCGCGAGGAGGGCCTCAGATGCCGCTGATTTTCTTTCTTATCCTGATCATCCTGATCGCCACCGTGGGCTTCTGGAAGACCCTGGGCGCGATCATCGGCGCGGCCGCGATGGTCGTGCTTCTGATCTTTCTCGCCGCGCTCGCCATCGTGATCGGCGGCCTGATGATGATGCGACGGTAGAGCAGGTTCAGGAAAAGTGGGTCCCACTTTTCCGCCCGGAACCTGCGGCTGGAAATAAGGAAATCCCAAGAAAAGTGGGAACCGGTTTTCCGTCCCGTGCGCAGGTTGGTGACTGGCGCCCCGGTGTGAAACAGCTTCCGCCTACCGGCCTCCATCCCACCAGCGGACGACCGTCCGCCGGCCGGAGGCCGCCCTCCCGGAGCCGGTGCGCGCAAGCGCACTCGGCGTGAGGGATCAGGCACGAGAGCACTTCCCCTGCGTCGATCGGACAGATCGGGTTCGCTCTGGCCTTCCCGCGCGGAAAGGCTAGATAGTCGGCTGCACTCTCTTCGCAAAGGCGGACGACCATGGCGACTGACGGGCGATCGGACAGCGAGCGCAACAGGTTTTCCGGGCGGGCGGCGCGCTATGCCCGGGTCGGGACCGGCATGTCGGGCGTCGCCGCCAAGATGATCGGCGCGCGCTTCTTCGGCATGGATCTGGAGCGCGGCGAGCACGCCGGCGAACTGGCCGCCGCGCTGGGCAACCTCAAGGGCCCGCTGATGAAGGTGGCCCAGCTCCTGTCCACGATCCCCGATGCGCTGCCGCCGGAATATGCGGCGGAGCTGTCCACCCTGCAGTCGGACGCGCCGCCGATGGGCTGGGCCTTCGTGAAGCGCCGGATGGCGGCGGAACTCGGCGCCGACTGGAAATCGAAGTTCGCCTCCTTCGAGCACGAGCCGGCGGCGGCCGCCTCCCTCGGCCAGGTGCATCGGGCCGTCTCCCACGAGGGCACGCGGCTTGCCTGCAAGCTGCAGTATCCGGATATGGATTCCGCCGTCGAGGCGGACCTGAAGCAGCTGTCGTGGATCTTCTCCATCCACCGCCGTATGCGCCCCGCCCTCGACACCAGCCAGATCGCCGAGGAGATCGGCGAGCGCCTGCGCGAAGAGCTGGACTACAAGCGCGAGGCCCGCTCGGCGCGGCTCTACAAGTCGGTCCTGTCCGAGGAGCCCGGCATCAACGTGCCCGACGTGCATGACGAACTCTCGACCCGACGCCTCCTGACGCTGACCTGGCTCGATGGGCGCCGGCTTCTGGAGTTCCGGGACCATTCGCTCGAAGACCGCAACCGGCTGGCCGAGACGCTGTTTCGCGCCTGGTGGCGGCCGTTCGCCCGGGTTGGCGTGATCCACGGCGATCCGCATCTCGGCAACTATTCGGTCTACGAGGAAGAGGGCAGGCCGGCCGGCATCAACCTGCTCGACTATGGCTGCATCCGGATCTTCCCGCCGGCCTTCATCTCCGGCGTGCTGGAGCTCTATCACGGGCTCGCCAACGACGACCGCGACCGGATCGTGGCGGCCTACGAGCGCTGGGGCTTCAAGGGCCTGTCCAACGACCTGATCGACGTCCTCAACATCTGGGCGCGCTTCATTTACGGCCCGCTTCTGGACGACCGGGTGCGCACCATCGCCGACGGCACCAAGCCCGGCGATTACGGCCGCCGCGAGGCGTTCTCGGTGCATCAGGCGCTGAAGGAAAAGGGGCCGGTGACGGTGCCGCGCGAGTTCGTGTTCATGGACCGCGCCGCGATCGGGCTGGGCGCGGTGTTCCTGCACCTCGATGCCGAGCTGAACTTCTACGAACTCTTTCAGTCGGCGATCGCCGGCGTCGACGAAGACGGCATCGCCGCCCGCCAGAAGGCGGCACTGGCGGAAGCCGGACTGCCGGAACCGGAGTGGCACCGGGCGGCGTGAGCGATCGCGCCTTGCATCGCGGCCCGATCCGGGGTTGGAATGGGTCGATGTTTCCGTTCCGTTCTGGGCAAGGCTCGTGACCGCCCGCACCGATGCGCCCGTTTCCGCTGATGAGGCGATCCTGCCCGAGCCGTTCGCCGGCTGGTTCCTGTCGCGCGGCTGGACGCCCCGGCCGCATCAGCTGGAGCTGCTCGCCCGGGCGCGCGAGGGCCGATCCGCCCTCCTGATCGCGCCTACCGGGGCCGGCAAAACGCTGGCCGGCTTCCTGCCGAGCCTGGTGGCGCTTCATGCGGAGAAGCAGACGCGGCGCCGGCCGGTGGCGCGGGAAGGCCCGCATACGCTCTATATCTCGCCGCTCAAGGCGCTGGCCGTCGACATCGCCCGCAATCTGGAGGCGCCGGTCGCGGAAATGGGGCTGCCGGTCTCCGTGGAGACCCGGACCGGCGACACGCCCGCCAGCCGCCGCCAGCGCCAGAAACGGTCGCCGCCGGACATCCTGCTGACGACGCCGGAACAGGTCGCGCTGCTTCTGGCCGATCCGCGCGCCGACCGGCTGTTTTCCGAACTGACCACGGTGGTGCTCGACGAGCTGCACGCCCTCGTCACCTCCAAGCGCGGCGATCTCCTGGCGCTGGGGCTGGCCGGGCTCAGGCGGCATGCGCCGGATCTGAGGACGGTGGGCCTGTCGGCGACGGTGGCCGACCCGGAGGGCTTGCGCGCCTGGCTGGTGCCGCAGTCGGGCGAAACAAGGCGGATGGCCGACATCGTCGAGGTGCCGGGCGGCGCCAAGCCGGACATCCGCATCGTGGAGGCGGAGGAGCGCATTCCGTGGTCGGGGCATTCGGCGCGCTGGGCGCTGCCGGCGGTCTACGAGGCGATCCGCGCCCACAAGACGACGCTGGTGTTCGTCAACACCCGCAGCCAGGCGGAGATGCTGTTTCACGAGCTGTGGCGCATCAACGAGGACACGCTGCCGATCGCGCTGCATCACGGGTCGCTGGATCGCGGCCAGCGGCGCAAGGTCGAGGCGGCGATGGCCGACAACCGGCTGAAGGCGGTGGTGTGCACCTCGACGCTCGATCTCGGCATCGACTGGGGCGACGTCGATCTGGTCATTCACGTGGGCGCGCCGAAGGGCGCGAGCCGGCTCGCCCAACGCATCGGCCGCGCCAACCACCGCTTCGACGAGCCGTCCAAGGCGCTGCTGGTGCCGGCCAACCGGTTCGAGGTGATGGAATGCCGGGCGGCGCTGGACGCCAACTATCTGGGCGCCCAGGACACGCCGCCGATCCGCGACGGCGCCCTCGACGTGCTCGCCCAGCACGTGCTGGGGGCGGCCTGTTCGGCACCGTTCGATCCGGCGGCGCTCCACGCCGAGGTGACCACGGCCTATCCCTACCGGGCGCTCGACCGGGCGACGTTCGACCGGGTGGTCGATTTCGTGGCGACCGGCGGCTACGCGCTGCGCGCCTACGAGCGCTTCGCCAAGATCCGGAAGACGAAGGACGGCCGCTACCGGCTCTCCCATCCGAGCGTGGGCCAGCGCTACCGGCTGAACGTGGGCACCATCGTCGAGGCGCCGCTGGTCAAGATCCGGATGGTGTCGAAGGGCAAGGGCGGGCTCTTGCGCGGCCGCGGCCGGCTCCTCGGGGAGATCGAGGAATATTTCATCGAGACCATGGCGCCGGGCGACACCTTCATGTTCGCCGGCCAGGTGATCCGGTTCGAGGCGATGCGCGAGCAGGAGGTGCTGGTCACCAAGGCCCGCGACGACACGCCGAAGATCCCGGTCTATGCCGGCGGCAAGTTTCCGCTGTCCACCTATCTGGCGGAAGGCGTGCGCGGCCTGCTCGCCGACGAGGGGAGCTGGGATAGGCTGCCGGCCCAGGTCGGCGAGTGGCTCGCCATGCAGAAGCTGCGCTCGGTGCTGCCGACCCGCGAGGAACTGCTGGTCGAAACCTTTCCGCGCGCCGACCGGCACTACATGGTGGCCTATCCGTTCGAGGGGCGGCTCGCCCACCAGACGCTCGGCATGCTTCTGACCCGGCGGCTGGAGCGGCTCGGCGCCAAGCCGACCGGGTTCGTTGCCTCCGACTACGCGCTGGCGATCTGGGGGCTGGAGGACATGGGCGCGATGATCGCCCGCGGCCGGATGGCGGTGTCCGATTTGTTCGAGGAGGATCTCCTGGGCGACGACCTGGAGGCGTGGTTGGCGGAGAGCTATCTGCTCAAGCGCACGTTCCGGGCCTGCGCGGTGGTTTCCCAACTCATCGAGCAGCGCCACACCGGCACCGAGAAGTCCGGCCGGCAGGTGACCGTGTCGACCGATCTCGTCTACGACGTGCTGCGCGATCACGAGCCGGACCATATTCTGCTCAAGGCGACCTGGGCCGACGCCTCCACGGGGCTGCTGGACATCGGCCGCCTCGGCGAGATGCTCTCGCGCATCAACGGGCGAATCGTCCATAAACACCTGACCCGGGTCTCGCCGCTCGCCGTGCCGATTTTGCTCGATATCGGCAAGGAAGCCGTCGGCGGAGAGGCCGACGAATCCATCCTGGCGGACTCCGGCGAGGCATTGATCGAGGAAGCAATGGCATGACCGCGGCGGCGCCGCTCACCACCGTCCGGACCCATCGTCTCGTCGAGATCGGCGGGATGGCGGCCGTGCTCGATCCCTCGGGCGCGGCCTACTGGCCGGACCAGGACACGCTGGTGGTCGCCGACCTGCATCTGGAGAAGGCGAGTTCGTTCGCGCGCCGGCGGACCTTCCTGCCGCCCTATGACAGCGACATCACGCTGGCCCGGCTGGCGCGGGTGATCGCGGACTACGCTCCGGCCCGGGTGATCGCGCTCGGCGATTCCTTCCACGATCGCAGCGCCGGCGAACGGCTTCCGGCCTCCGCCCAGGAGGTGCTGGCCGGGCTGATCGAAGGGCGGGAGTGGGTCTGGGTGACCGGGAACCACGATCCGGCGCCGCCGACCGACTGGGGCGGGACGGTTACCCCGGAAATCGAGATCGGCGGGGTGGTCTTCCGCCACGAACCGGAAGCCGATCCGGCGACCAACGAGATCGCCGGCCACCTTCATCCGGTGGCCCGGGTGACCGGCCGCGGCCGCTCGGTGCGCTGCCGCTGCTTCGTGGGGTGCGGCCGGCGGGCGGTGATGCCGGCCTTCGGCGCGCTGACGGGCGGCCTCGACATCCGCTCCGCCCCGTTCGACCGGCTGTGGCCGTCCCGGCGCGAGGTCCGGACCTTCGCGATCGGCAGGGACCAGGTCTATGCGCTGGGACGCGCGCCGGCCTGAGGTGACGTTTTTAGCGTCCGTGCTCGGCGGCGTCGGTCAGCCGCTCGATGAAGGTGCGGGACCAGCTGGCGGCGGTGGTCTTGGTGATCCGGCCATAGAGCCGTTCCCAGCGCTCCTTGCGCTCGTCCTGAGGCATGCGGATGCCGGTCTGGAGCGCCTCGGCGATCGCGTCGATGGAATAGGGATTGACGATCAGCGCCTCGCGCAGTTCCTCCGCAGCACCTGCGAACCGCGACAGGACCAGCACGCCCGGATCTTCCGGATCCTGCGCGGCGACGTACTCCTTGGCCACCAGATTCATGCCGTCGCGCAGCGGGGTGACGAGGCCGATCAGGCTCGCCCGGTAGATGCCGGCCAGCGCGCGCCGGGGCAGCGATTGGGTGAGGAAGGAGATCGGCGTCCAGTCGATGTCGGAGAACTTGCCGTTGATGCGCCCGGTGAGGCCCTCCAGCGTCCGCTGGATGTCGGAATAGGCCCGCACTTCAGACCGCGACGGCGGCGCCACCTGCATGAACGACACCCGCCCGCGGTTCTCCGGATAGTCCTCGAACAGGCGCTCGACCGCGCGGAAGCGTTCCGGCAGTCCCTTGGAATAGTCGATCCGGTCGACGCCGATCATCTGGATCTGGCCGTTCAGCAGCGTCTTCAGGCGGCGGAAGTTGCGCTGACCCTCGCCTGAGACTGCATAGCCGGCAAAGGTTTCCGCGTCGATGCCGATCGGGAACGCGTCCAGATGCACCTTGCGGCCGAGCACGTGCATCGCCCCGTCGGAGGTCTCGTCGGCGCCCGCCTCCTCGACCAGATACCGCCGGAGCGCCGAGGCGTCCCGGGTGGACTGGAAGCCGATCAGGTCGTAGGCAAGCAGCGAACGCACCAGCCCGGCATGGTTCGGCAGCGCGGTGAGCACCTCGGGCACCGGGAAGGGGATGTGCAGGAAGAACCCGATCGGGTTCTCCACCCCCATGGCGCGAAGCTGCGCGCCCAGAAGCATGAAATGGTAGTCGTGCACCCAGATGATGTCGTCCGGCTCCAGCAGCGGCTTGAGCCGTGCCGCGAAGCGCTCGTTGACGCGCCGATAGCCCTCGTCGAACTTCCGGTCGAAATCGGTCAGGTCGAGCCGGTAGTGCATGGTCGGCCAGAGGCAGCGGTTTGCATAGCCGGCGTAGTACTCGTTGTAGTCGGTTTCCGACAGGTCGATCGTGGCGACGCGGACGTTCCCCGAACTCTGTTCGCGCAACGGCGAGAAGGTGCCTTCCTCGGAAATCTTCCCCGACCAGCCGAACCAGACTCCGCCGCGTTCTCTCAGAACATCGACCAGGGCGACGGCGAGTCCGCCGGCCCGCCCGGTGTCCTGCAGCGGTCCGACACGATTCGATACAACGACCAGGCGTCCCATTCTTCCCTCAGACCATCTTGTCCCAACGCCGGCTGAGCCGCATGGCGCCGTTGATTATGCCGACCATAGAATATGTCTGCGGAAAATTCCCCCAGAGTTCGCCGGTGGCCGGGTCGACGTCTTCCGACAACAGGCCGAGATGGTTCCGGCACGCCAGCATGGACTCGTAGATCTCCCGCGCTTCTTCGACGCGACCGATCCGGGCGAGCGCGTCTATGTACCAGAACGTACAAATATTGAAGGCGGTTTCAGGCCGGCCGAAATCGTCTGCGATCGCGTAGCGATAGAGGTGGTCGCCATGGCGAAGCGCTTCTCCGATCTTGTCCACCGTGGACACGAAGCGGGGGTCGGTGGGGGAGACCAGCCCGACCTCGGCGGCCAGAAGCAGGCCGGCGTCGAGATCGCTGCCCTCGAAACTCTCCGCGAAGGCGCCGAGTTCCTCGTTCCAGGAGCGCTCCAGGATCGTGTCGCGGACCTCGTCGGCCCGGGCCCGCCACTTCTTCGGATCCAGCCCCAGCTCGTTGGCGATCTTGGCGAGGCGGTCCAGGGCGGCCCAGCACATCAGGCTGGACGAGGTGTGCACGCGCGCCCGGGTCCTGAGTTCCCACATGCCGGCATCGGGCTTGTCGAACAGCTCGTAGGCGCGCTCGCCGATCTTTTCCAGGAGGCGGAAATCCTCGACACCGGAGGGACGCAGCAGGCGCCGGTCGAAAAAGGCCTGGGCCGCGCCGAGAACGATGTTGCCGTAGACGTCGTGCTGGAAGTGCTCGTAGGCCTGGTTGCCGGTCCGGACCGGACCCATGCCGCGATATCCGGGCAGATCCACGGTGCCTTCCACCAGCGCGCTCTCCAGCCCGATCCCGTAGACCGGCTGAACGTGGCCGCCCTCGGTCAGCGCGATGATGTTCTGGATGTAGCGGAGATAGTTCTCCATCGTCTCCAGATCGGAGAGGCCGTTGAGGGCGCGGACCACGAAGAACGCGTCGCGCAGCCAGCAGTAGCGATAATCCCAGGTGCGGCCCGAGTTCGGCGCCTCGGGAATGGAGGTGGTGATCGCCGCCACGATGGCGCCGGTCTCCTCGAAGGTGCACATCTTCAAGGTGATCGCCGCGCGGATCACCGCCTCCTGCCACTCCCGGGGCAGGCCGAGCCGGCGCGACCAGCCGCGCCAGTAGGCTTCGGTGTTCTCCACGAAGGTGTGGGCGATCTTGACGGGATGGTCTGTCAGGGTCTCGTCGGGGCCGAGGAAGAGGGCCAGTTCCCGGTCGAGCTGGAACCACGTCTCGTTGCGGATGTAGGTCACCGGCGCATTGGTCGTCATGCGCAGGGTCATGCCGTCGCCGACATAGCGGATGTGGTTGGAGCCGGAGGTGATTTCCGGGGCCTGTCTGGCCCATCCGAACACGGGCCGGATCCGGATGCGGATGCGCGGCCGCCCGTCGATGGGCTTGATCTGGCGGACGAACTGCATCGGCCGGAACATCCGTCCACGCCCCTCGAAGCGGGGGGCGTGATCCAGGATTTCGACCGACGACCCGTCCTCGGTGTAGATCCTGGTGGAGAGGATCGCGGTGTTGGTGATGTAGCTCTGCTCGGTGCGGACCTGTCCTTCGACTTCGATCGAGAACGCACCGTCGGCCGGATCGCCGGACCGGCTGCCGAGCAGCTGGTGGAACACCGGGTCGCCGTCGAAGCGCGGCAGGCACCACCACACAACCCGGGCCCAGCGGTCGATGAGGACCGAAATCGAACAGTTGCCTATCAGGCCGAGGTCCAGGGAACTCATGGAACGATCGATGTCTCCGATTTCGTGATCCGGTCGAGCCAGTCCAGTACGGCCTGATGGTTGGCCAGACGGTAGCGGGCATGGCTGGGCCCGTCGCCGACTTTCACGGTGACGCCGCCGAGGCGATCCACCAGATGGAAGCCGTCCTCGTCGGTGACGTCGTCGCCGAGAAAGACCGGGATGCGGTTGCGGAAATCCGGCAGCTCCATGAAGTCCGCGATCGCGACGCCCTTGTTGACGTCGCTCCGCTTGGCCTCGACCACCATCTTGCCTTCGATCAGGTGCAGCTCTTCCAGATCGCTGACGGCATCGCGAAGCGCGGCCTTCACGTCCGCTTCGGCGTGGGGTGCGAGGCGGTAGTGGACGGCCAGGCCGCTGCCCTTGTCTTCCAGGTTCACCCCGTCTCCGAGAATCGACATGGTCTGCAGCCGGTCGCGCAACCGGCGCACCTGCTCGGAACTGGGAAGCGAGAGGATCTCCGCGTCCTCGTGGGACCGCCGTTCGATGCCGTGCAGGCCGGCGACCGGCAGGACCAGGGGCTTCAGGAAACGGTCGATCTCATCGACCCGGCGACCGGTGACGACGGCGAGCGCGCCGTCGGTCCGCCCGCGCAAACGCCCCAGGAGGTCCACGAGATCCGGATCGACCTCGATCGCGTCCGGCGCGTCGGCAAAGCCGACCAGGGTGCCGTCGAAGTCCAGGAACACGGCCGGCGAGGGCGGAATCGGCGGTAAGCTCATGATGATCCCTTTTTAGTCGAGGCCGGAGCGGGGGTCGACCTCTTGGGCCCCGTGGCCAGGGGCTCAGGCGGGAAGCGTCTTTTCGGGGCTCTTGCAGATGTCGGCGATCAGGCAGGCCGTGCAGTCGGGCTTGCGCGCCTTGCAGACATAGCGCCCGTGCAGGATCAGCCAGTGATGGGCATGCTGCTTGAAGGCGGCCGGAATCACCTTTTCCAGGTGCGCCTCGACGGCGTCCGTCGTCTTGCCCGGAGCGAGCCCGATCCGGTTGGCGATCCGGAAGATGTGGGTGTCGACGGCGATGGTCGGGTCGCCGAAGGCGATGTTCAGCACCACGTTGGCGGTCTTGCGGCCGACGCCGGGAAGCGCCTGGAGCGCGTCGCGGTCGTGGGGCACCTCGCCGCCGTGCTCGGCGATCAGCGCCAGGGACAGCGCGATCACGTTCTTCGCCTTGTTCCGGTAGAGCCCGATGGTGCGGATGTGTTCGCGGACGCCCTCCTCGCCGAGGGCGACCATTTCCGCAGGCGTCGAGGCTGCCGCGAACAGGCCGCGCGTCGCCTTGTTCACGCCGACGTCGGTCGCCTGGGCGGACAGCACGACCGCGACCAGAAGCGTGAACGGGTTGACGTAGAGAAGCTCGCCCCGCGGCTCCGGGTCGCGGGCGGCGAAGCGGGAAAAGATCTCCTCGATTTCCGCCTTCGTGTAGGAGGTTCGCCGGGTCGAGAGCGCTTTGCGGCGGGTCGTGCCGGTGCCGGATGCCCCACGCGCCGAGTTTGCCGGCTTGGCGGCGGCCGTCGTGCGCCTGGAGGTCTTCGAATCTGCCATTTCGGTTCTATAATTGGGGGCGATGACCGAGAGCAACACAATCGAGCCGAACGATCCGGAGGCGCCGTTCTTTTCCGCGACGCTCACGCCGCACCGCTCGCTCGGCCGCCGCGGCTTCCTCACGATGATGCTGATCGCGCTCGCGGTGGCGTTCTGGTCCGGCATGCGGTTCTACGTGCTCGGCGCCTGGCCGATCGCGCTCTTCATGCTGGCCGACGTCGGGCTGCTCTATCTCGCCTTCAAGCTCAGCTATCGCTCGGGCCGTGCCTTCGAGGAGGTGCACGTCTCGCTCACCGAGGTCGTGGTGAAGCAGGTGGCGGCGAACGGCCGAATGCGCGAGCACCGGTTCAACCCCGCCTGGGCGCGGCTGACCGTCACCCGGCTCGCCGACGAGGGCGTAACCCGGCTGGACCTGTCCTCGCACGGGCGCAGCCTCGTCGTTGGCGCCTTCCTCAATCCCGACGACAGGGAGAGCTTCGCGTCGGCCTTCGGCAACGCGCTGGCGGATGCGCGCTCGGGGCGGGCCCGGCCCGCGTGACCTGCGACTGCTGGTGTCCGAAATCGGGTCGCCGCGACACCCGGACGAGGCCATCTTGAGCGGGAACCGAACAGAAGGACGTCCTGCCATGCTGGATATCGCATCCACCGGACCCGGCCATGCCCCGACCCCCACGCACCGCGCCGAAGCGCCGCGCGGGGACTACGAGATCGTCCGTGCCGCGCTCGCCCACATCACCGAGCGCTTCCAGGACCAGCCGAGCGTGCCGGAGATCGCTTCAGCCGTCGGTGTGACGCCGGTCCAGCTCACCCGCGTGTTCGACCGCTGGGCCGGACTGACCCCGAAGCAGTTCCTGCAGGCCGTCACCCTCGACCATACCCAGAAGCTGCTCAGGGAGCGGGCGAGCGTGCTGGATGCCACCTACGACGCCGGCCTGTCCGGTCCGGCCCGGCTGCACGATTTGTTCGTGACCCATGTGGCGATGCCGCCCGGCGCCTATCGCGACCGGGGCGCGGGGATCGAGATCCGCTGGGGCTGGCACGCCTGCCCGTTCGGCCGGGCTCTGGTGATGGTCACCGACTACGGCCTCGCCGGCCTCGCCTTTGCCGATCCGGGCGAGGAGGAGGCGGTCTTCGCCGACATGGCGGGCCGCTGGCCGAACGCCGATTACCGGGAGGATCCGGACGCGACGGCGCCCCACGCCCGGCGGATCTTCGATCCCTCGGCCTGGTCGAAGGAGCAGCCGGTCCGGGTGGTGCTCATCGGAACCGACTTCGAGGTGAAGGTCTGGGAGACGCTCCTGAACATCCGTCCCGGCCAGGCATCGACCTATTCGGACGTGGCCAGCCACATCGGCAAGCCGAAGGCGGCGCGCGCCGTCGGCGCGGCGGTCGGCCGCAACCCGATCTCCTTCGTGGTGCCGTGCCACCGGGTGCTCGGGCGCTCCGGCGGGCTGTGCGGTTATCACTGGGGGCTGACCCGCAAGCGCGCCATCCTCGGCTGGGAGGCCGGACAGTTCGGGTAAAGCAATCCGGGGTGAGCTGGAGACCGGTTTTCCGTCCGGGACATTCGGAAGACTGAGCGGCCGATGCGTGGCCGCGCCGCGCCTCACATGTAAAGCTTCTCGCCTTCCTTGTCGGCGTAGAGGCCGGCGACGTACTCGCCGTAGCCGTTATAGAGCTGGGTCGGGATCGTCTCGTCGGTTCCCAGCACCCGCTCTTCCGCCTGGCTCCAGCGGCGGTGGGGCACCTCCGGGTTCACGTTGGCCCAGAAGCCGTACTCGTTGGGGGCGATCTCCTCCCAGAAGGAGACCGGGCGCTCTTCGGTGAAGGTGAACCGCACCAGCGACTTGGCCGACTTGAACCCGTACTTCCACGGCAGCGCCAGACGCAGCGGCGCGCCGAACTGCTTCGGCGCCGGCTTGCCGTAGATGCCGGTGACCAGAAAAGCGAGCTCGTTGGTCGCCTCCGCCATGGTCACGCCCTCGATGTACGGCCAGGGGTACCAGCTCTGGTTCTGGCCGCTGGCGACTTCCGGGTTCTCGAACGTCTCCATGCGCACATATTTCGCGGACCCGAGCGGGCGGGCGTAGTCGACCAGCGCCTTCATCGGAAACCCGGACCACGGCACCGTCATCGACCAGGCCTCGACGCACCGGTGCCGGTAGAGCCGTTCCTCCAGCGGCATGGCCCGGATCAACTCGTCGATGCCGACGGTCTTCTCCTCTTCGACCAGGCCGTCGATGGTGACGGTCCACGGCCGCGTCGGCAGCGCCTGGGCGGCCTGCCAGATCTGCTTGTGGGAGCCGAACTCGTAGAAATTGTTGTAGCTGCCGGAGACGGTCTCCTCGGTCAGCGGCCGCTCGAGCGTGAAGGCGTCGTTGCGCGGGAACGGGTAGAGGTCCGCGGTCGGGTCGGACGAGGTGTCCAGCGTCTTGCCCAGATCCTCGCTGGAGCCGAACAGCGACCCGAAGAGGGCGTGGGCCGGCCGCGGCATGGCGACCGCCGCCGCCCCGATCCCGGCCGCACCCAGCAGCGCGCGTCGGGACAGGTAGACGCTTTCCGGCGTCGCAGCCCGTTCGTCGATCTCCCAGCCCCGGCGTTTCCTGATCCACATGGCCCTGACCTCAAACACATTGAGGTGCGCCCCAAGCCGCACCCGATCCTGCAATTATGTGTGGCGGCTGACGACAATCTCAAACAAATCACCCTTTCGTCATTATGGCGTGCGCGGGGCCGGGCGCGGAAGCCGGACGGGAGCGCGCCATCGATCCGGCCGGAAAGCCGCCCCTGAGACTTGCAAACCACCCCTTGTCCGGCCGAAAACTCGTTAGGCGGTTGACAACGGCTGCCCGATCCGCGCCGGGTTCGTCCGGCCCATCGGGCTACTGTTCGACAGGAACGGGCCGGGACGAGTGCGGTGGCGGAACGCCGCGCCAAGGCCGAGGTGTCATGTGAACTCTATGAAGCCAGAGGATAATCCCGGCCAGGTGGCGAATCAGGACGAGTACGTCGTGGAACTCGTCGGCGTTCCCGTGGAGGGGGCGCAGTCTCGCCACCGCGGTGAAGAGCAGAGCGCGAAAGCGGCGCCGGCCTCGGAGGGATCGATGCGCGTGCCGTCAGAGCCAGCCGGCCGTCCGTCGCCGGCCGGCGGTCCCGGCGAGGAAGTTCGTCGTTGGGTGGCGGTGGCGCTGCCCGCGGCCACGGGTGCGCTCGTCCTGACGGCCGCGGCCTGGGCATGGAACGTGCCGACGGTTGCCGTGGTTCTCGGCACCGCCGCGATCGCGATCGCCTCCTTCTCGGCGCGCCGGCGCGAAGAGCGTCCGACCATCCGCTCCGAACGCAGCGTCCGCCGATCGGCGCGCGCGGAACCCTCCCTCGCCAGCCGCGCGGCGATCGATGCGCTCCCGGATCCGTGTTTTCTCGTCGATCGCAAGGGGCTCGTCCGGTTCGCCAACAGGACGGCATCCGACCAGATGGGGCCCATCCGGATCGGGGATCCGCTGTCCTTCAAGCTGCGGGTGCCGGTCTTCCTTGAGGCGCTCGACCGCGCCCTCACCGAAGGCCGCAGCGACCACATCCACTGGTCGGAAAAGGTACCGACCGAGCGCTGGTTCGAGGCGTATGTTCTGCCGCTCGGTGCCCAGGGCGACGACGACGAGGAAACCGGGCTCAGCAACCATATCTGCGTTCTCGTCCGCGACCTGACCGAACAGCGGCGGCTGGAGCGGATGCGCGAGGATTTCGTGGCCAACGCCAGCCACGAGCTGCGTACGCCGCTGGCCTCGCTCACCGGCTTCATCGAGACGCTGCAGGGGCCGGCGCGCGACGACACGGCCGCGCGGGAGCGCTTCCTGGAGATCATGCACGATCAGGCCGAGCGGATGCGGCGGCTGATCGACGACCTCCTGTCGCTCTCCCACATCGAGATGCGCGCCCACGTTCGGCCCAAAGACGTGGTCGACATCGCCGAAATCGCACGCCACGCCGTCGATACGCTGAAGCCGGTCGCGGCGGACACCGGGCTCAAGCTGACGTTCGAGGCCGCCGAAGCGCCGTTGTGGGTGCGCGGCGAACGCGACGAGCTGGTCCAGGTGCTCGACAACCTGATCGAGAACGCCCTGAAATACGGGGCGGGCGGCGAACGCGTCACGGTTTTCGCCGAGCGCGAGGCACGGTCGGGCCCGGACATGGCGGTGGTGGCGGTGCGCGACTGGGGGCCGGGCATTCCCTCGGAGCATCTGCCCAGGCTCACCGAACGCTTCTACCGGGTGGATGCCGAAGTCAGCCGCGCCCACAAGGGCACGGGCCTCGGACTGGCGATCGTCAAGCACATCCTGACCCGCCACCGCGGCCGCCTGTCGATCCACAGCCAGCCGGGGCGCGGTGCGACCTTCACGATCCGGCTCGAGCTAGCGGAGCCGCCGCGGAATGCGGATGAGGCCGATTTTCATAATCTAATTAAATCAAGTAGTTAGACTGTCATAAAAGGATCATCGCTGTTCCCTAGAACGGTCGCGGCCGATGGCGGAACGCCGTCGGCGCACGGCGCAGTTCAGTTGCCTGTCACCTCACGCAGGGCGCCACCCACACACGTCCCAATCCAAGGGAGAGATTCACGTGAAAGCGAATTACGTCAGCGCGATTGCGCTTGCCGCTGCGGTTGGCTTTGGTGCGTCCGCGTCCGCCCAGGAGCGCGACACCATCCAGATCGCCGGCTCTTCGACTGTTCTGCCGTTCGCGAGCATCGTCGCCGAAGAGTTCGGAAACACGTTCCCCGAGTTCAACACCCCGGTCGTCGGTTCCGGCGGTTCGGGCGGTGGCCTGCGCCAGTTCTGCCAGGGCATCGACATGAACACGATCGACATCGCGAACGCTTCGCGCCCGATCAAGGCCGGTGAGATCGAGAGCTGCAACGCCAACGGCGTCCAGCAGATCGTCGAGGTCAAGATCGGCTACGACGGCATCGTGTTCGCCTCCAACGCCGACACCGGCAGCTTCGAGCTGACCCCGGCGCAGATCTATCAGGCGATCGCCGCGAAGGTTCCCCAGGACGGCGAGCTGGTCGACAACCCCTACTCCAAGTGGAGCGAAATCGACTCCTCGCTTCCGGACCAGGAGATCACCCTCGTGATCCCGGGCACCAACCACGGCACCCGTGAAGTGTTCGAGGAGAAGGTGGTTCTCGAGGGCTGCGAGACCTTCGACGTCATCAAGTCGATGGACGGCGATGCCGCCGAAGAAGCCTGCCTCGGGTTCCGTCAGGGCGGCCGCGTGATCGAGATCGCCGGCGACTACACCGAGACCCTGGCCCGCCTCGAGGCGCAGCCGGCCGCCGTCGGCGTGTTCGGCCTGTCGTTCTACGACCAGAACCGTGACCGTCTCCAGGTCGCCACCGTCAACGGCGTCACCCCGTCGCTCGAGACCGTCGCCTCCGGCGAGTACCCGGTGTCCCGTCCGCTCTTCTTCTACATCAAGGGCGAGCACGTCGGTAACGTCCCGGGCCTGGAAGAGTACGCTCAGTTCTTCCTGAACGAGCAGGTCTCCGGCATGGGCAGCCCGCTCGAGCAGGCCGGCCTGATCCCGCTCTCCGCCGAGGAGCGCGAGAACCAGCTCGCGAACGTCGAGAACAAGACGGTCGTCAAGAAGTAATCAGCGGCCGGCCGGTCGACCGGCTGACCGATCCGGGTGGTCGCGCCCCGCGCGGCCACCCTTTGCAACGCGCGGATCGAGGAGATCCGTCCGGGGCGACGCGGGGGCAGCGCTTCCCGGAAACTCTGGCGAGTTCCGGACCTCTACCGGACGCCGACCGCGTGTCGGGCAAGGGGAGGAAGCGTGCTCCGGCATCGATTGCCAGGGCCTGCGGGGTTGACGGGCCGGCCGGGGTCTGCTGCCTCGCGTCCGAAAACACGGCTGCGGGATTTTCCCGTCCAATGGCAGGGGCGCCATGAACACGTTGATTGTGATCGTCGTCGCGCTGGTCTTTCTCAGCTTCTTCTATCAGCTGGGATTGACGCGGTCGAAATCGATCCAGAGCGCCAGCGGGCGCCGACTGCACTCGCGTCCCGGTCACTACGGCATGATGGTGGTGCTGTGGTGTCTGATCCCGGCCGTGGTGGTCTATGTGGCCTGGATGATCGTCGAACCGATGATCGCCACCAGCATCGTCAATTCCTTCATTCCGCCGGACGTGGCCGCCGACAGCGGCGAGGTGATCCGCTCCACCCAGCGCATCGAGAGCCTCGTGTCCGGGTTCGGCGTCGCCGGCGAGGTGCAGCCCTATGAGCGCGCCGCCGCCGAACAGCTCTCCACGTTCAACACAATCGCCCGTCTCGCCCTCGTCGTGATGGTCGCCGCCGCCGGCGTGGCCGGCGCGCTGTTCGCCCGCAGCCGGATTTCGCCGACCATGCGGGCCCGCAACGAGGTCGAGGGCTTCATCAAGATCGTACTGATCGCCTGCTCGGTGATCGCGATCCTGACCACGGTCGGCATCGTGCTCTCGATGCTCGGCGAGGCGCTGCGCTTCTTCACCTACATCAACCCGATCGACTTCTTCTTCGGCACCACCTGGAACCCGCGCTTCTCCACGACGGGGAGCTCGAACCAGGGCGAGTTCGGCCTCCTGCCGCTGCTGTGGGGCACGATCATGATCACCGTGATCGCGATGCTCGTGGCGGTCCCGATCGGCCTGATGTCGGCGGTCTATCTGTCGGAATATGCCGGACCGAAGCTGCGCTTCTTCGCCAAGCCGATCCTGGAGGTGCTGGCCGGCATCCCGACCATCGTCTACGGCTTCTTCGCCCTGGTCGCGGTCGGCCCGTTCTTCTCCGGCATCGGCGAGATGATCGGCTTCGACATCCAGGCGACCAGCGCGGTCACCGCCGGCGTGGTCATGGGGATCATGATCATCCCGTTCGTCTCCTCGCTCTCGGACGACATCATCAGCCAGGTGCCGAAGGCGATGCACGACGGGTCGCTCGGGCTGGGCGCCACCAAGTCGGAGACGATCCGGAAGGTCATCCTGCCGGCGGCGCTGCCGGGGATCGTGGGCGCCTTCCTGCTCGCCGTGAGCCGGGCCATCGGCGAAACCATGATCGTGGTTCTGGCGGCCGGCAACAGTCCGGTCCTGACCGCCAACCCGTTCGACGCGGTCTCCACCGTGACGGTCACCATCGTCAACCAGCTGACGGGCGACGTCGATTTCGCCAGCCCGCAATCCCTCGTCGCGTTTGCCCTGGGCCTGACCCTCTTCGTGATCACGCTCGGACTGAACGTCGTCGCGCTTCACATCGTCCGCAAATATCGCGAGCAATACGAGTAGCCCATGGCCGTGAGCGACACCGCCTCCTCCAGCTCCCGCAAACCGATTGCCGAGGTCGTCGCGGGTACGCTCGGCCGCCGCAAGCGGGCCGAGGTCCGCTTCCGGGCGATCGGTCTGGGCGCGCTGATCCTGGGCATCGCGTTCGTCGGGATCCTGTTCGCCAGCATCCTGTCCAAGGGCCTCCCCGCCTTCTGGCAGGCGACCGTCAATCTCGAGGTCTATTTCGATCCCGAGATCATCGACGTGCCGGAAAAGCCGGTTCAGCAGGCGGACCAGTCGCCGGCGGAGTTCCTCCAGGAGCTGCAGGGCTGGCAGCGCAAGCTCGCCTTCGTGAACTGGAACCAGATCATCCAGGCCTCGCTGGCCGACGTGGTTCCCGCGGCTGCCGACAATGCCCGCGATGCGATCGGCATGGTCGCCTCCGGCGAGCGCATCCGGCTGCGCGACATGGTGATGAACGACCCCTCGCTAATCGGCCAGCGCCGCGAAGTGGCCCTGACCGCGGCCGCCAACGTGGACGTCTGGCTGAAGGGCAACATCGACCGGTCGCTGCCGCAGGCGTCGCAGCAGCTTTCGCAACTGCAGCAGCAGTGGTCGGACGAGCTCTACGACCGCGGCGTCATCACGATGGATTTCGCCTGGTTCATCTTCACCAACACCGACTCGCGCTCGTCTCCGGCCACGGCCGGTCTCGCCGGCGCATTCGTCGGCTCCTTCATGATGATGCTGATCGTGATGTTCCTCGCCGTGCCGGTGGGCGTCATGGCGGCGGTCTATCTGGAGGAGTTCGCCCCGAAGAACCGGTGGACCGACCTGGTCGAGGTGAACATCAACAATCTGGCCGCCGTGCCGTCGATCGTGTTCGGCCTGCTCGGCGCGTCGATCTTCATCAACTATCTGGGGCTGCCGCTGTCGGCGCCGCTGGTCGGCGGTCTGGTGCTGTCGCTGATGGCCCTGCCGACGGTGATCATCGCCGCCCGGGCGTCGCTGCGCGCGGTTCCGCCGTCGATCCGCCAGGCGGCCCTCGGCGTCGGCGCCTCGCCGATGCAGGCCATGTTCCACCACACGCTGCCGGTGGCGGTGCCGGGCATGCTGACCGGCGCGATCATCTCGATCGCCCAGGCGCTCGGCGAGACCGCACCGCTGCTTCTGATCGGCATGAACGCCTTCGTGGCCTCGGTTCCCTCGAGCCCGATGGATCAGTCGAGCGCGTTGCCGGTGCAGATCTATCTCTGGCAGGGTAACGAGCTCAGGAACTTCTTCGAGGCCCGCACTTCTGCCGCGATCATCGTGCTTCTGGCGCTGATGATCTGCCTGAACGCGCTGGCGATCTACCTTCGCCATCGGTTTGAGCGCCGCTGGTAGCGACGGTACATTGGACATCGAGCGGCCCCGCCGGTCAGGCGCCGGGCCCGATCGAAAAGGAGACTAGGCATGAGCGCAGCAGTGGCCGAGGCGGTCCCGGAGAGTTTCCGAACGGTGCGGACGCCCGACGAGCAGCCGCGCCCGGTGAAGATCGAAGCCAAGGACGTCAGCGTCTACTACGGCGACAAGCAGGCGCTGTTCGACGTGTCGATCGACGTGCCCGAGCGCGCGGTCACGGCGTTCATCGGCCCCTCGGGCTGCGGCAAGTCGACGTTCCTGCGCTGCTTCAACCGGATGAACGACACCATCCCGGGCTGCTATGTGGACGGCAACCTGATGATGGACAGCGAGGATCTGAACGATCACTCGCTCGACGTGGTGCTCCTGCGTGCCAAGGTCGGCATGGTGTTCCAGAAGCCCAACCCGTTCCCCAAGTCGATCTGGGAGAACATCGCCTACGGGCCGAAGATCCACGGCATCGCCAAATCCAAGTCCGATCTCGACGACATCGTGGAGTCCAGCCTGCAGAAGGCCGGCCTCTGGAACGAGGTGAAGGACCGCCTGCAGGAACCCGGGACCGGCCTTTCCGGAGGCCAGCAGCAGCGCCTGTGCATCGCGCGCGCCGTGGCCGTGAGCCCGGAAGTCATCCTGATGGACGAGCCGTGCTCGGCCCTCGACCCGATCGCGACCGCCAAGGTCGAGGAACTGATCGACGAGCTGCGCGAGAACTACACCATCGTGATCGTGACCCACTCGATGCAACAGGCGGCCCGCGTCTCGCAGCGCACGGCTTTCTTCCATCTCGGCATTCTCGTCGAGGAAGGGCCGACCAACGTGCTCTTCACGAGCCCGAAGGAACAGCGGACCCAGGACTACATCACCGGTCGGTTCGGCTAAGTCCGCCCGACACCAAAGTCAGGCGGACGGTGCGGCAGCAACCGTCGCCCAAGAGCGAACGATCCGGGCCCGTCTGGCACCAAAAGGCGGGCGGTATCGTCCCGCCGGAGTTCCAGGAAAGACCGAACGCGCATGACCCAGCATACGACCGGCGCCTATGACGAGGAACTGCGCGATCTGGTCAGCCGGATCGCGGAGATGGGCGGCCTGGCGGAAGGCCTCGTGTCCGAGGCCGTCACCGGGCTCGCCCGCATCGACATCGCCCGCGCCCAGAACGTCATCTTCAACGATCACCGTCTCGACGACATGCAGCGCCAGGTGGAGGAGCGCGCGATCAGCGTGATCGCCCGCCGCCAGCCCGTGGCGCGCGACCTGCGCGAGATCATCGCCGCGCTGCGCGTGTCCAGTGATCTGGAACGGGTCGGCGATCTGGCCAAGAACATCGCCAAGCGGGTGATCGCCATCGACGGCCAGTTCCACACCAAGCGACTGGCCTTCGGGGTGGAGCACATCTCCGAGATCACGCTGGAGCAGCTCAAGGCGGTGCTCGACGCCTACACCTCCCAGGACCTCGACGCCGCCCACGCCGTGCGCAGCCGCGACGACGAGATCGACGCGATGTACACGTCGCTGTTCCGGGAACTGCTCACCTACATGATGGAAGACCCGCGCAACATCACGTTCTGCACGCATCTGCTTTTCTGCGCGAAGAACATCGAGCGGATCGGAGACCACGCGACCAACATCGCCGAGACGATCCACTTCATGATCACCGGAGAGTACCTCCAGGAAGATCGGCCGAAACAAGATGAATCAAGCTACATCCCTGCCGGCTACAGCTCGGAGTGAGGACCACTTCAAGGGGCGCTCGGTCATGCCGAAGGTCTTGATCGTCGAGGACGAAGAGCCGCTGGCCCTCCTGCTGCGATACAATCTCGAGGCGGAGGGCTACGCCGTCGACACGTGCATGCGCGGCGACGAGGCGGAGATCCGCCTTCGCGAGGGGCTGCCGGACCTTCTGGTGCTGGACTGGATGCTGCCGGGCCTGTCGGGCATCGAGCTGTGCCGGCGCCTGCGTGCCCGTCCCCAGACGGAGCATCTTCCGGTCATCATGCTGACGGCGCGGGGGGAAGAAACCGAGCGGATCAGGGGGCTGGCCACCGGCGCCGACGACTACGTGGTGAAGCCGTTCTCCGTGCCGGAACTGATGGCGCGGATCCGCGCCATCCTGAGGCGCAGCAAGCCCGCGGTGGTCTCCACGATCCTGTCGGCCGGGGACATCGAGCTGGACCGGACGACCCATCGCGTCCGCCGGTCCAGCCGCGAGATCCACCTTGGCCCGACGGAGTTCCGGCTTCTGGAATTTCTGATGCAGTCGCCCGGCCGCGTGTTCTCCCGCGAACAGCTCCTGGACGGGGTGTGGGGGCACGACGTCTATGTCGACGAGCGGACGGTGGACGTGCACATCGGCCGGCTGCGCAAGGCGATCAACCGCGGCAAGGCCCGCGACCCGATCCGCACGGTGCGGGGCGCCGGCTACGCCTTCAACGACCAGTTCGCGAGTGCCTGACCGGATCTACGGCACGGGATCCCCGCGCCGATGACGCCTGGTCTGCTGGGCCCGACACATCCGGGAGATGGGGCATGGCTCCGGATCGGTCGTCTCGATCATGTCCGTCCCGGTCAGGCCGAGCCCGGTTGAGCGGGACATCCCCAAAAGCCACCTCGGCCGGCCAGGCGGTCGCCTGACCGGAGAACGCTGCCCTGCGGCAGGCCCGGCTTACTTGCCGCCGTTGCGCGACTTGCGACGGTCCGGTGCCGGCTGGTAGGCCACCCGGGCGTGGGCGGCGCAATAGGGCTCGCCCGGGGTGCTTTCGCGGCCGCAGAAGGCGAAATCCTGCGACCCGGGGTCGCCCATCGGCCACCGGCAGGTGTGTTCGTTCAGCTCCAGAAGCGTCTTGCGGTCGCCGAACGGCACGATCTCGGCCTGGCCGCGAGCCGCGACGGCGGGCGCGGTCTCCGGTTCCGGATCGGTGGCGATCTTCAGGGCGGCATTTCCGACGACCCGGCTTGCCCGGGCCACGGTCTGGGTGGCGCCGGCGCCGGAACTGCTGGCGCTGGCGGCGACGCGGCCGGCCGGCTTGGGCGCGGGGCGCTGCTTGCGCGGCCGCTGCTGGCTGGGCGTCTTCGCGCGGCCCGACAGGCCGAGCCGGTGGATCTTGCCGATCACCGCGTTCCGCGTGACCCCGCCGAGCTGGGTGGCGATCTGGCTGGCGCTGAGACCTTCTGACCAGAGCTTCTGCAAAAGCTCGACCCGTTCGTCGGTCCAGGACGCGGTCGGTTCTTCGCTCATTCGGTCACCTCCGTCTGTGGCTCACGGAATCCGGCCACGCTGCGCGACCGGGTCGCGCCACTGCGCCGTCGGGTTTCGGGGTGGCTCTGCACGATATCTCGTGCCTCGATGTGCAGTAGACTACAACATCGCGAGAATCGCTGACAAGATTCCGGGTGACTCGTCGCGGTGGACGAATTCGGTTTTCCCCAGCCGATTGGCACGGCCGGTTGGCCCCGAAAAAGCCCAGAAAGATTGACAGAAGCCCGGGTAGTCCGAATATAGAAATCTTTCTTCGTGCCGCCAATTTGGCGGCACGATTTGTTTTTCGGGCTTGGCGCCGCGACCGCGGTCTGCAGAACCGCTGTCCGCCGTCGGCTCATCCCGTCATGTCGCTGAGACATACCGGACCACCCGAGGAGCGTCGGCCCCCGCACATCGCGGGGCCTGCGCCCCGCCAACCGTTGAGAGAGATCATGGCTGCTTCGGCCGTCTACAGGACCTATGCGCGTACGGATCTCGCCTTCCAGACCGGCGAAGGCGTGTGGCTCGACGGGTCCGACGGGCGACGCTATCTCGATTTCGGGTCCGGTATCGCCGTGTCGTCGCTAGGCCACGCCCATCCGCATCTCGTCGAGACGCTGACCGACATGGCCGGGAAGGTCTGGCACACCTCGAACGTGTTCCGGATTCCCGAGCAGGAACGGTTTGCCGAGCGCCTTTGCGCGGCCACGTTCGCCGAGCGGGTCTTCGTCACCAATTCCGGCACGGAGGCGGCGGAAGCGGCGATCAAGACGGCTCGTCGCTATCAGTACGACCGGGGCGCCCCGGAGCGGGTCCGCATCGTCACTGTCGAGGGCGCGTTCCACGGCCGGACGATGGCGGCGATCGCGGCCGGCGGCAATCCGAAGTATCTGGAAGGCTTCGGCCCTCCGCTGGAAGGCTTCGACCAGGTGCCGTTCGACGATGTCGCAGCGCTGAAGGCCGCTGTCGGTCCGGAAACGGCCGCGATCATGGTCGAGCCCATTCAGGGCGAAGGCGGCATCCGTCCCTTGTCCAACGAGTTTCTCCGCACCGCCCGCGCGCTGTGTGACGAGACCGGCGCGGTTCTCATCTTCGACGAGGTCCAGTGCGGCGTGGGGCGGACCGGCAAGCTGTTCGCCTACGAATGGTTCGGCGTCGTGCCCGACATCATGATGATCGCCAAGGGGATCGGCGGCGGGTTTCCGCTCGGGGCCTGTCTGGCGACGGCCGAGGTCGGAGATGCCATGGTCCCCGGCACCCACGGATCGACCTATGGCGGCAACCCGCTCGCCTGCGCGGTCGGGAATGCGGTGCTCGACGTCATTCTCGAGCCGGGATTCCTGGACCAGGTCGCCGCGCGCGGCCTCGTGCTCAAGCAGCGGCTGGCGGGCCTCGTGGACAGCCATCCGTCGATCTTCGAAACGGTCAGGGGCGAAGGCCTGCTGCAGGGACTGAAATGCCGGGTTGCTCCGGCCGAAGTGATCGCCGCGGCGCGGGAGCAGGGGCTGGTCGCAATCGCCGCCGCCGACAATGTCGTGCGTCTGATGCCGCCGCTGGTCATCAGCGATCAGGAAATCGAGGAGGCCGTGAGCCGCCTCGACAAGGCCGCGCGGTCGATCGCCGCGGCCAAAACCGCTCAGTCAGGAGGGGCTGCATGAGCACCAACGGATCAAAGCGGCATTTTCTCGATCTCGACCAGATGCCGAGTTCGGTGCTGCGCGGCATCATCGACGACAGCCTGCGGATGAAGGCCAACCGGTCCGGGGCCCGGCGCGGCCACGGCCCGCTGGCGGGTCGTGTGCTGGCCATGGTGTTTGAACGGCCGTCGACCCGGACCCGCGTCTCCTTCGACGTGGCGATGCGCGAACTCGGCGGCGAGACGATCATGCTGACCGGAGCGGAGATGCAGCTCGGCCGCGGCGAGACCATCGCCGACACGGCGCGGGTGCTGTCGCGCTATGTCGACGCGGTCATGATCCGGATCCTCGACGGCGATGCGCTGGCGGAATTCGCCGAGTACGCCACCGTGCCGGTGATCAACGGCCTGACCAAGCTTTCGCATCCGTGTCAGATCATGGCCGACGTGCTGACCTTCGAAGAGCATCGCGGGCCGATCAAGGGCCGCAAGGTGGCCTGGACCGGCGACGCCAACAACGTGCTAGTCTCCTGGATGCACGCGGCCGAACGCTTCGCCTTCGAGCTCAGGATCGCGACGCCGCAGCAACTGGCTCCGAACGAGGATCTGGTCGAGAAGGCCCGCAAGGCCGGTGCGAAGATCGTCGTGACGGAAGACCCGTTCGAAGCGGTGGACGGCGTCGACTGCGTCGTCACCGATACCTGGATGTCGATGGGCGACCGGGAACGCGAGCGGCGGCACAACCTGCTGAAGCCGTACCAGGTGAACGACCGGCTGATGGCGGCGGCGGCGCCGGACGCGATCTTCATGCACTGCCTGCCGGCCCACCGCGGCGAGGAGGTCACGGAAAGCGTGATCGACGGCCCGCAGTCGGTCGTCTTTGATGAGGCGGAAAACCGCCTACATGCGCAGAAAGGGATTCTGGCATGGTGTTTGGCGGAGACAGCGGCGGCGGAATGAGCGATCCAGGCACGGGGGCAGTGCGGCTGCCGGCGGACGATCTCGTCCTGCCGTTTTCCGTGAATGCTCTCGATGTGCGCGGGCGCGTGGCGCATCTGGGACCGGTGGTGGACACCGTCCTGTCGCGCCACGGCTACCCGGAACCGGTCGCCCGGCTCCTCGGCGAGGCGCTGGTGCTCACCGTTCTTCTGGGCAGCGCGCTGAAGTTCGAAGGCCGCTTCATCACCCAGATCCAGAGCGACGGGCCGGTCAGCCTGCTGGTGGTCGACTTCCGATCTCCCGATCAGGTGCGCGCCTATGCGCGCTTCGATGACGAGGCGATCGCCGCGCTCGTGGCGGCGGGGACGCCCTCGTTCACGGATCTGGTGGGAGAGGGCCATCTGGCGCTGACCATCGACCCGGGCGGCCACATGCGCCGCTACCAGGGCGTCGTTCCGCTGAGCGGCGACAGCCTGGAAGAGGTCGCCCACGCCTATTTCGCCCAGTCCGAGCAGATCCCGACGACCGTCCGGCTGGCCGTTGCCGAAGTGCTCGAGCGCCACGACGGCGAAGGCATGCGCCACTCCTGGCGCGCCGGCGGGCTGATGATGCAGTTCCTGCCGGAGTCAGAAGACCGCATCCGGCATCGCGATCTCGATCCCGGCGACGCGCCGGACGCGCAGGGCGAGGACGACGTCCCGGAGGACGATGCGTGGGTCGAGGCGCTGGCCCGGGTCGGCACGGTCGAGGACCACGAGCTGATCGATCCGGACGTGGCGCCGCCGCGGCTGCTTCTGCGGCTCTTTCACCAGCGCGACGTGCACGTGTTCGATGCGACCCCGGTCGCGGAGACCTGTGGGTGCTCGCGGGAAAAGGTCGAAGGCATTCTTCGCCAGTTCGATCCGGAAGAACGCAGCGAGATGGTCGAAGACGGTGATATCATCGTCACCTGCGAATTCTGCAGCACGGTTTATCGCTTCGACCCGTCCGATTTCGAAGCCGACGCGTAGGAAAGATCAGGGGCCCGCGTTTGAATGCGTGCCGGGCTGCCGCGCGGCGCGCCTTGGCGCGTCTGATCGGCCGTCGCCCGGCTGAGCGTCGGCGGGGCCCGCAGGTGGCGTATCCCGTGCGTGATGAGTGGGGACAGGCTTCGTGGATGACAATCAGGCACCGAAAAAGAGCCGGCCGGTGACCCGGGCGATCAGCCTGGCCGCCAGGGCCGTTCTGCCGGTCCTCATTCTGGTGGGTGCCGTCGCGCTGACCCAGTGGATGGTCTCCACCCGGCCGGAAGTGACGCGTCGTCCGCCCCAGGAAACCGCAGTTCCCGTCGGGACGGTGGAGGTGCGCCGGGCCGCCAACGTTCCGGTGCTGAAGACCTACGGCGAAATCGTCTCGGCCGCCCGGGTGGAGCTCAGGGCGCTGGTGGGCGGCAAGGTCGTCGCTGTCCATCCCAATTTGGAAGTGGGCGGGCTGGTCGAGAAGGGGGATGTCCTCCTGACCATCGACGACTTCGCCTACGAGGGCGCGCTGACGGCGGCGCGGGCCAATCTGGCGGAGACGCGGGCGCAGCTGGCGGCCGCCGAGGCGCGCGTGGCGCTCAGACAGAGCGCGGTGACCCAGGCCGAAACCCAGCTGGAGCTGGCCGAACGGGATCTGGACCGCGCGCAGCGCCTGGTCGAGCGGAACGCCGTTTCCGAACAGGCGCTGGACGAGCGGACCCTGATCGTCAGTCAGCGCCGCCAGGCCCTCGATCAGTTGACCAACGAGATCAATGTCGAGACCGCCGGCATCGAGCAGCAGCGCGCGGCGATCGACCGGCTGGAGTGGCGCGTGCGCGAGGCGGAACGCAACCTCGATGACGCGTCGCTGACCGCGCCCTTCGACGGGATCGTCGTCTCCGAAAACGTGGAAGTCGGCCGCAAGGTGGTCGAAAGCGACGTCGCCCTGACGCTGGACCGGGTCGATGCGGTGGACGCGGAGTTCACCCTCTCCGACACCCAGTACGGCGGCCTGGTCGGCGAAGGCGATGCCCTCGTCGGCCGCGAGATCGACGTCATCTGGCAGATCGGCGACGTCCGGCGCACCTACCGGGCGACGATCAATCGGGTCGGGGCGGAGATTTCCGCCGTCCGAGGCGGCATCCAGGTCTATGCGCGGATCGCCCCGTCGGCGGAGACGGCCCTGCCGCGTCCCGGCGCCTTCGTCGAGATCCGCCTGCCCGGCCGGACCTTCCCGTCCTCCGTGCGGCTGGCCTCCGAGGTCGTCTATGGCGGCGACACCGTGTTCGTCGTGCGCAACGGCAGGCTGGAGCCGCGCGAAGTGACGATCCTGGCCCGGGACGGTGCCGAGGTGATCGTGGACGGCGGGCTCGTGGCCGGCGAGCGGGTCCTGGCGACCCGGATACCCGGGGCGGGTGAAGGGCTCCTGGTGGAAGAGACCATCCGGACGCCCGCGCCGGACGCCTCGTCCTCGCGCACCGCGTCCGAAAGCGTTCGCCGATGAGCGCGCCGGCACCGCGCCGCGGCGGCCTGATCGGCATTTTCGTCCGGCATCCGAACGCGGCGAACCTCCTGATGGTGCTGATGCTGATTGCCGGCGTCGCGGCCCTCATGCGCATCAACACGCAGTTCTTTCCCACCATCGAGGAAAAGCAGATCAC
This sequence comes from Amorphus orientalis, assembly GCF_030814015.1. NCBI lineage: Bacteria > Pseudomonadati > Pseudomonadota > Alphaproteobacteria > Hyphomicrobiales > Amorphaceae > Amorphus > Amorphus orientalis. The sequence continues at coordinate 367,998 of NZ_JAUSUL010000003.1, read as the reverse complement.
CATCAGCATTTCCTGGCCGGGGGCGAGCGCGGAGGACGTGGCAGCCAACATTCTCGACGCGGTCGAACCGGCGGTCCGCTTTCTCGACGGGGTCGAGGAGATCACCTCCTATGCCCGGGAAGGTGCCGGAACGACCATCCTCGAATTCGATCCGGCGACCGACATGCAGAAGGCGCTGTCGGATGTGGAGCAGGAGCTGGACCGGATCACGACCCTGCCGGAAGAGAGCGAGCGGCCGACGATCTCCAGCGAGCGCTTCCATGACACCGTCGCCAAGCTGATCCTGACCGGGCCGTTCCCCGAATCCGCTTTGCAGGTCTATGCCAAGCGGATCCGCGACGATCTGCTCGACCGGGGGATCGACAAGGTCACCTTCTCCGATTTCCGCGACCGCGAGGTCGCCATCACGGTCGCGGAACCGACCCTCCTGAAGCTCGACATGACGATCGGGGACATCGCCGGAGCGATCGCGGACAACACCCTGGACCGCCCGTCGGGCACCGTCGGCGGCACGGTGGAGAAGCAGGTCCGGGCGCTCGCTCCGGGCGAAACGCCGGAGACCATCCGCGACATCGAGGTGAAGGGGTTTGCCGGCGGCGAACGGATCTCCGTCGGCGAGATTGCCAGCGTCGGCGAGGCCTTCGACGACGATGCGCTGCGCGGCATTCATCAGGGCAATCCGGCGATCGGCATTCTCGTCCAGCGCGCCGTCACCGCCGATGCGCTGGAGACCGACGCGATCCTGAAGACCTATCTCACAGAGGTGCGCGGGCAGCTGCCGCCGACCCTGCAGATCCTCGAGACCCAGGACCAGGCGAGCTTCCTCTGGGACCGGATCAATCTTCTGGTCCGCAACGGCTGGCAGGGTCTGCTGGTCGTCCTGGTGGTCCTGTTCACCTTCCTGAACGCGCGGATCGCGACATGGGTCGCGCTGGGCATTCCCATTTCCATGGCGGCGACCCTCGGCATCATGTTCGCCACCGGCCAGACCATCAACATGATGAGCCTGTTCGCCCTCATCATGATGCTGGGCATCATCGTCGACGACGCGATCGTGGTGGCCGAGCAGGCGGCGACCCGGGAAGCGGCGGGCGAACCGCCGCCGGTGGCTGCCGAGCGCGGCGCGCTGCAGATGATCACCCCCGTCACGGCGGCGAGCCTGACCACCATCGCGGCCTTCGCTCCGCTGTTCCTGCTGGGCGGGGTGATGGGTCAGATGATCGAGGTGCTGCCGCTGGTCACCATCGCCGTGCTGACGGCGTCGCTGATCGAATGCTTCCTCGTCCTGCCCGCCCATCTTGCACACTCCGGCGGGGGCGGCCCGGCGGTGGAGCGCTCGGGGCTGCGCCAGATCGGCGTCGGCGCGTTGATCGCGGTGGCGCTGGCGCTCGTGCTGGCGGTGCCGGCGTACGTGCTGCCGCCGGTTCTGGGCGGGATCGCGTCCCGGGCGGATGCGGCCGAGGCGGCCCTCGGCAGGCCGCTGACCTGGCTCGTGCTGGCGGTCACTGCCTTCGCGATCTCCGCCGCGATCGAGACGGTTCTGGTCCGTGGTGCGCGGCGCCGCGCGGCGCGGCTGGCGTCGGGAGGACCGCAGCGGAGCTTCCGCACCTGGTTCGACCGCAACTTCGCCGTGTTCCGCGACCGCGTCTTCGGCGGGTTCGTGGATCTTGCCTATCGCTGGCGCTACGCGACCATCGCGGCCGCCGTCGCTGCGCTGATCGTGGTCGGGTACGGGCTGGTCGCCGGCGGGCGGATCGGATTCGTCTTCTTCCCGTCGCCGGAGGCCGAAAGCCTGCGGGCGACCCTGGAAGTGACGGCAGGCACGCCGGAAGACGAGGTGATCGCCGCCGTGGAAACCATCCGCGAGGCGCTGGACGTCGCCGAACAGCAGCTCTCGGGCGGATCGGAGGCACTGATCCGCTCGGTCACCGCGACGCTCGGTGCGGCGGGCCGCAACCGGGGCGACAATCTCGCGGAGTTCGACGTCCAGCTCACCGCATCGGAGGCGCGCAGCGTGCGCACGCCGGAGATCGTGCGTGCCTGGCGGGAAGCGGTTCCCGACATCCCCGGCATGACCCAGTTCGCCATCAACCAGAGGCGGGGAGGGCCTCCGGGGCGCGATCTCGACATCAAGCTCACCGGAGCGTCGCCGGCGGTCCTGAAGGACGCGGCCCAGGAGGTGATCGCCGCGCTGGAAGGGGTGCCGGGCGTCAGTGCGGTCTCCGACGACCTGCCCTACGGCAAGCCGGAACTGACGCTCGAACTCACCCCGCGCGGCTCGGCGCTGGGTTTTACCCTGGACAGCGTCGCCACCCAGGTGCGCAACGCCTTCCAGGGCGTGATCGCGCGCCGCATTCCGGTGGGCGACGAGGAGGTGAAGGTGCGCGTGCAGCTCGCCGAGGACGGCACGGGCGACGCCGCGCTGCGCGAGATGTGGCTGAAGAGCCCGAGCGGCATCTTCGCACCCCTGTCGGAGGTGGTGTCGTTGAACGAGCGCGACGCGTTCTCGGTGATCCTGCGCCGCGACGGCAAGACGACCGTCTCCGTGACCGCCGACGTCGATCATGAGGTCAACACGGGAACGGCCGTGACGGAACTCCTGAGGACCGACGTCCTGCCGGAGATCGCGGCGCGCTACGGCGTCGGCTTCTCGTTTGCCGGCCGCGACGAGGAGCGTCGGGAATCGTTCGCCGACCTGAAGGCCGGCACCGTTATCGCGCTCTCGGTGATCTACATCATCCTGGCCTGGGTGTTCGGCTCCTACTGGCGGCCGCTGGCGGTGATGGCGATCATCCCCTTCGGCCTCGTCGGCGCGGTGCTGGGTCACCTTCTGCTGGGCTTCAACCTGACGATCATGAGCCTCATCGGCCTTCTGGGTCTGACCGGAATCCTGGTCAACGACTCCATCATTCTGGTGAGCCGGCTGGACGAGCGCCTGCGCAGCGGCGACGATCTGGCGACCGCCGCCGTCGGTGCCAGCCGGGATCGTCTGCGCGCCGTGCTTTTGACGTCGCTCACGACCATCGGCGGACTGACGCCGCTTCTGTTCGAGACCAGCCTGCAGGCCCAGTTCCTGCTGCCTATGGCGATCACCATGGTGTTCGGCATCGCTGCCGCAACGGTGCTCGTGCTGATCCTTGTGCCGTCGCTGATCGGGATCGGCGGCGATATCGGGCGCCTGTTGGCGACGATCGATCGCGGGGGGCGGGGGACGCCAGGAAAGGCTCTCGTCAGCGACGCCGGCGAATAGAGCAATTCCCGTTCGGATTGGTTCAATCTGAACGAGGAGGAATTGATCGAGCCAGTGAACCTGGGGACATTTCCTGTCGATCAGGCGTTTCCACCTCATCGGAAACCGCAGAAGGAAATGCGACGGCGGGCGGTTTCGCGGCCGGGTCAGATATCCTCGCCGTCGAGCTCGGATTCCAGATCCTCGCGCGCCTTCCTGAGCCGCTCCTGGGCCGGGTAGATGGCCAGTGCCTTGTCGTAGGCCTCGGCGGCCTCCTCGGGCTGCTCGAGGGCTTTCAGGATGGTGGCCAGGCCGCTGATCGCGCCCCAGTGGCGGGGCTCCAGCGCGAGCGCGCGTTCGATGTCGGCAAGCGCGCGGCCGTAATTGTCCTGCATGAAGTGGACGGTCGCCCTGCGGTTCCAGCCCTCGGCATAGTCCGGCTGGAGACGGGTGACGGCATCGAGCACGTCGAGGGCGACGGCGAGGTCCTCGGCCTCGATCGCGGCCGCGGCCTCCCGCATCAGAAGGTCGGTGGTCGGGCTGCCGGAGCGCAGGAATTCGCGCTGGATGTTCCGGGCGATGCCCTTGGCCTGTTCGGGGTCTTCGGTCTGGCTCAAACGGCCAAACAGCCGGTCGAGGCGCGCCTGGCGCGTCTCGTCGGGAGCCGGTGCGTCCTCCGGCGGGGGTTCGGTCGCCTGTTCGAGGCGCTCGTCGTCCATCGGCACGCGGTCCTGATCGCGTTGTGCGAGGACCGGTGTGACGGCAAGGCCGAAGGACAGGCTGAGCGCAAGAAGCCGGATGATCATGCGCTGAGTATGGGGCGCCGGACGCACGCCGTCAAAGCGCTCCGCACCGGATGCGGCCGCTCTCAATGGCTTGTGATCGCAACGGCCGGCAGGCCGGATCGGTACGGCGGACCGGCGAGGCGGTCATCGCCGGATGACCTCAGCCCTGGCGCGCCTTGTAGCGCGGCGCCTTCTTGTTGATGATGAAGACGCGGCCCTTGCGGCGGACCAGCCGGTTGTTCCGATCGCGCTTCAGAAGCGCCTTCAGCGAGTTCTTGATTTTCATCGGTCGGACCCTGGACAAACAACAAAGGCGCGCACGGGCTCCGCGCGCGCCCAACTCGAAATCTAAGCGCCGTTGTATGGGCGCTGGCGACCTATCTGTCAACACATCCGCGGGGATCCGCGGGGGCAGAAACGACAGCGCGAGCCCTATTTCGGGCAACCCGTGCGATCAGCACCGGTCAGGCACGTCCGTATACCGGTTCACACGGTGATGGACCAGATCGTCTTGCCTTCCGGATCGGACAGCCAGGCGTATCCGCCGTCACCGATGCGCCAGTAGGAGGCCGAATTCTTGGCTTGCTGGATTGCGACGACGTCCGCCTCGACCGGAAGGCTGGCACGCAGGATGCTCGGCGAAGGCATTCCGTGCTGGTCGTGACGAACCGCGCGAACGACGTAGTCCGACATAGTCTCGTTCCTTGAACAACGACCTGCCCAGGGAAGCTCGCGCGCGATGTCTGACAGCGTGCAAGCCCCCGGAAAGGTCGATCACACTATCTTGAATTTTGCTAATGTTGCGGTGCGATTGCAAGGCTAAAAGCGCGCAATTGTGCGCATTTGCGCGCCAGCCCGCCTTTTGCGCGGATCAGTCGTCGTCCGGTCCGCCGCTGCCGGCCGATCCGTCTTCTTCCACCACGGGTATCGCGTAGGTTCCGCCGAGCCATTTGCCGAGGTCGATGTCGGCGCATCGCTTGGAGCAGAACGGCCGGTAGGCATCGTCAGTCGGCTTGCCGCAGATCGGGCAGGATCGCTTGCCGCGTCCCTTTGCGACGGTCTGGCCGGTGCGGGCGGCCGATTTCGGGTCTTGTGCCATCTGTCTCGTCCGTCGCCCGGCTCAGGCGGGATTCGGCTGAGCGGCGGGCGCGTCTTCGGACGGTACTTCCGGGGCTGTCGGAGACCGGTCCTGCGCCACCGGAAAGCCGTCTCCCGTCAGAAGCGCGGCGGTCTCGAAAAGCGGAAGGCCGACCACGTTGGTGTAGGACCCGATCAGCTTGGACACGAAGATCGCCGCCAGGCCCTGGATCGCGTAGCCGCCCGCCTTCCCGTGCCATTCGCCGGACGCGAGATAAAAATCGATCTCGGCGCGCGACAGGCGCTTGAACTTGACCCGGGTCTCGACGGTGCGCAGCCGGACCCGTTCCTTCGGGGTGATCAGGCAGACGCCGGTGAACACGCGATGGCCGCGTCCCGACAAGGCCGAGAGACAGGCTTCGGCCTCGGCGATCCCTTCCGCCTTGGGAAGGACACGGCGCCCGAGCGCGACCACGGTGTCGGCGGCCAGGATGTGGGCCGGGCCGATGGTCTTGTCGGCGCGGGTGCGCTCCAGGGCCTCTTCGGCCTTCATCTGGGCCAGGCGCTGGGCCAGCCGGTTCGGCGCTTCGCCGTCCATCGGCGTTTCGTCCACATCGGTGGGCGCCAGATGGTCCGGCACGATGCCGATCTGCTCGAGCAGTGCCAGCCGGCGCGGCGATCCCGAGGCGAGAACAAGTGTGGGGGAAGCGGTCATGGCGGAGAAAGCCTAGCCGGTTAAAACGAATTGCCGAAGGCGACCGGGATCATCGCCCTATTTGAAGCGATAGGTGATCCGGCCCTTGGTGAGATCATAGGGCGTCATTTCGACCAGAACCTTGTCGCCGGCAAGAACCCGGATACGGTTCTTGCGCATGCGACCTGCCGTGTGTGCGATGATTTCGTGCTCGTTTTCGAGCTTCACTCGAAATGTCGCATTCGGCAAAAGCTCCGTGACCGTGCCGGGAAATTCCAGGACTTCTTCTTTGGCCATGCGTGCTGAAGGTCTCTGCGGTACCGGTTTGGCGTGAACCTAACGAATTGCGCGTGAGATGGAAACACTTCTTCCAATCGGCAGCCTTGGGCATGTCGGCGCACAGTGAACCAGTCCGGATGAAAAGGACAGTCCCAAGACATTCTGTCCCGTTCGTTTTCAGTGTCCAGCCGTTCCCGCCGAAGTGGAAAAGGCGGTAGAGCATTTTCCGGTCCGATTCAATCAGCCTGCGGAGGGGCGCGGGTCGGTGTATCCGTCGCGCGCCGGCCGCCGGTCCGCGGCCCCGGCCTCAGCCCTTTCCGCCGGCATCGGACCGGAGGGCCGCCGGCTCAAGGAGCAAAGCGGGTCTTGATCCGGTTTGCCAGCCCGTCCCGGACCGAGCGGTAGGCATCGAGGATCTGGCTGCGCGACCCGGTGGTGACCGTCGGATCGGGGGTCGGCCAGTATTCGACGTCGAAGGCCTGGGTCCGCGCCATCTCCAGCGCCCGGTGGTGCGCCTCGGGCGCGAGCGTGACCACGAGGTCGAAGCTGGTGTCGGCCAGTTCCTCAAGCGAGCGCGGGTGGTGCTTGGAGATATCGAGGCCGAGTTCGTCCATCACCGCGACGGCGAAGGGATCGGGCTCGCCGTCGTCGACCACGCCGGCGGAGCGCACGTAGAGGCTTTTCGGGAAATAATGGCGTGCCAGTTCCGCCGCCATCGGCGAGCGAACCGCGTTCTGCCGGCAGACGAACAGGACAGCGCCGGGACGGGCGGCTGCGCCCGACATCGCATCTAGCCCCGCCAATGCAGTGCGCACAGCAGCGTGAACAGGCGCCGCGCGGTGTCGAAGTCGATCTCGACCTTGCCGTTGAGGCGATCCATCAGGATCTGGGAGCCCTCGTTGTGGACGCCGCGCCGGCCCATGTCGATGGCCTCGATCTGGCTCGGCGACGCGGTCTTGATGGCCTCGAAATAGCTCGTGCACATCAGGAAATAGTCTTTGACGATCTTCCGGAACGGCGTGAGCGACAGGACGTGGGTCACCACCTCCGTGCCGTCCTCCCGGGTGACCGCGAACACGAGACGGTTTTCCACGATCGCCAGCGCCAGCCGGTAGGGCCCGCCGTCGTCGTCCCCGATCGGGGCGAAATGGTTCTCCTCGATCAGGTCGTAGATGGCGACGGCGCGTTCGTGCTCGATGTCCGGCGAGGCGCGTTCGATCGAGGTCTCGTCCAGGTCGACGCCGACCAGTCGCTTGGTGTCGTCTGTGCCGCCGCCGGATGCCATGGTGCCTACCTGTTGAGACGGACCGAAACGGAGCGGCCGTGGGCGTCGAGGCCTTCGGCCGCGGCCAGGGTGCGCGTCGCGGCGCCCAGCCGTGCCAGGCTGTCGGCGTCGCAGCGCAGAAGCGACGTGCGCTTCATGAAGTCCAGCACCGACAGTCCGGACGAGAAGCGCGCCGAGCGGGCCGTGGGCAGCACGTGGTTGGAGCCGGCCACATAATCGCCGACGGCTTCCGGCGTGTAGGCGCCCAGGAAGATCGCGCCGGCATGGCGGATGCGGTCGGCCAGCGCGTCGGGATCGGCGACAGCGAGTTCGAGATGTTCCGGCGCCAGTCGGTCGACCAGGGGAGGCGCGTCGGCAAGGTCATCGAGCACGATGATCGCACCGAAATCGCGCCAGCTCGGGGCGGCGATCGCAGCGCGCGGCAGCGTGGTGAGCTGGGCTTCGACGGCGCGGGCGACCTGGTCGGCGAAACCGGCGTCGTCGGTGATCAGGATCGACTGGGCGGCGGTGTCGTGCTCGGCCTGGGCCAGAAGGTCGGCGGCGATCCAATCGGGATTGTTGTCCGCGTCGGCCACGACGACGACCTCGGATGGCCCGGCGATCATGTCGATGCCGACGGTTCCGAACACCTGGCGCTTGGCGGCGGCCACATAGGCGTTGCCGGGGCCGACGATCTTGGCGACCGGGGCGATGGTCTCGGTCCCGTAGGCCAGCGCCGCGACGGCCTGGGCCCCGCCGACCCGGTAGACCTCGTCGACGCCGGCGATCTTCGCGGCCGCCAGCACCAGGGGCGCGATCGCGCCGTCCGGCGTCGGCACGACCATGACGACCCGGTCCACGCCGGCGACCTTGGCCGGCACCGCATTCATCAGGACGGAGCTGGGATAGGCCGCCGTTCCGCCCGGGACGTAGAGGCCGACGGACGGAACCGCCGACCAGCGCCAGCCGAGTTCGACCCCGGCGTCGTCCACGAAGCGGGCGTCCTGCGGCTTCTGTCGGGCGTGATAGGACTCGATGCGGCCCTTGGCGAAGGCGAGGGCGGCGCGCTGCTCCTCGGTGATCTCGGCTTCTGCGGCGGCCAGCTCCTCCGGACCGATCGCAATCCCGACGGTGGCGAGATCGACCCGATCGAAGCGCGCGGTGTATTCGGCCAGCGCAGCGTCGCCGCGGGCCCGCACGTCGGCGACGATCGCGCGCACGGTCTGGTCCACGTCGTCTGACGATTCCCGCTTGGTGGCGAGCAGGGCGGCGAAGCGGCTCTCGAAATCGCTCTCGGTACTGGACAGTCTCAAGGACACGGTCCCCTGCTCCTCAAACTGAACCCGGCGCCATCCGGTCTGCGGGCGAAGCCGTTCGGCGGCGCTGCGGACTTGTCATTCTGCGCCTCGTCCGGCGAGCGCGTCGAGCTTCGCCGGTAAACGCCCTAGTCGCTCAGATCGTGTTCGGGCCGGGCCTGGGCGGCCCAGGCCGAGCCGAGATCGGTCAACGTCACCTCGATGCATTCGACCTCGAGCTCCATCGAGCCGCCGCCGGAAAAATGCAGCGTGATGCGCCCGGCCGGCGCCTCGGTCTCCTCGAAGGTCACCGCGAGAAGCGACAGGACGGCGTCCGGCACGTCCCGGCGCAGCTTCATGGCCCGCGCGGCGGTCACGCGGGCGAAATCGAGCACAGCCTGCCGCCGCTGGCCAGGATCGCGGCGCTTTCCCTTCGCCTCCCAGGCATAGCGGTTGAGCGCGACCACGAACCGCTGGTCGGCGGGCCGCCAGCGCAGGTCCTTGACCATCAGGACCGCATCCTGGACGTGGGCGGAGACGACGGAAAGATCTTCGCTGTCGAGAGCCGCGAGCTTCAAGGGCGTCATGGGCGAGCGTCTTTTAGGATTGAGGAGGCGGACACCATGGCAGAGCCGTTCGCCAAATCCCTAGTCACTTCCCCGCCGCGACGCAACGTCGGCGGTGGCCGCAAGCGGCCGGCGGGCCGGACCGGAAGGCGCGCGGGCGTCAGCCCGAGATCCGTTCGATGTCGGCACCGCAGCGGCCGAGCTTGTCTTCCAGGCGCTCGAACCCCCGGTCGAGATGATAAACGCGGTTGATCGTGGTCTCGCCTTCGGCGGCGAGGCCCGCGATCACCAGCGACACGGATGCCCTGAGGTCCGTCGCCATCACCGGGGCGCCGCGCAGGGATTCGACGCCCTCCACGGTGGCCACCTGGCCGTCGAGATGGATCTTGGCGCCGAGCCGGGCGAGTTCCTGCACGTGCATGAACCGGTTCTCGAAGATCGTCTCGGTGATGTGCGAGGTGCCCTTCGCCCGGGTCATGAGGGCCATGAACTGGGCCTGGAGATCGGTCGGGAAGCCCGGGAACGGTTCCGTGCTGACGTCGACGGCGGTGATCCCGGCGCCGTTGCGGCGCACGCGGATGCCACGATTGGTGGCGGTGATCTCGGCACCGGCCTGTTCCAGGATCGCCAGCGGCGCCGACAGGAGATCGGCCCGGGCGTGGTCCAGGGTCACGTCGCCGCCGGTCATGGCCACGGCCATGGCATAGGTGCCGGTCTCGATCCGGTCCGGGAGAACCCGGTGGCGGGCGCCGGACAGCCGGTCGACGCCCTGGATCACGATCTCCGAGGTGCCGGCGCCCTCGATCTTCGCGCCCATCGCGGTCAGGCACTGGGCGAGGTCGACGATCTCCGGTTCGCGCGCCGCGTTGGACAGCACCGTTTCGCCCTTGGCCAGGCTCGCCGCCATCATCAGCGTGTGGGTCGCGCCCACGGACACGCCGGGAAAGGCGATGTGGGCGCCCCTGAGCCCGTTCGGCGCCTTGGCGATCGCGTAGCCCTGATCGATCTCGATCTCGGCGCCGAGCTTCTGCAGACCCTCGATGAAGAAATCCACCGGACGTGTGCCGATGGCGCAGCCGCCGGGCAGGGAGACCCGTGCAACGCCCATGCGCGCGACCAGAGGGCCGATCACCCAGAAGCTCGCCCGCATGGTGGAGACCAGCTCGTAGGGGGCCGTGGTGTCGACGATGGCACGGGCGCAGAGGTGAACGGTCTGGCCGGACATGCCGTCCTGGCCGGCGCGCTTGCCTTCCACGGACCAGTCGACGCCGTGATTGGACAGGATATGGAACAGCTGGTGGACGTCGCGCAGGCGCGGCACGTTTTCCAGCGTCAGCGTCTCGTCGGTGAGCAGGCTCGCGATCATCAGGGGGAGCGCGGCGTTCTTGGCGCCGGAGATCGGGATCGTGCCATTCAGCGGCGAGCCGCCCCTGAGCCGAATGCGATCCATGTCTCTCACCCCTTCGTTGAAACGCCCCCGCGCCGCGAAGGCCAACGGAACTAGACTACACCCGTCGCTCGCGCAAGCCGACCGGCGGAACCAATGGTGGACGGCCGACGGCGCCTCGACCCGTCCGGGTGTCGTGAGCCGGCTCAGGTCTTCTGAACAAAAGAATCCAGCACGCGCTTGCGGCCGGCCTTGTCGAAATCGACGGTGAGCTTGTTGCCCTCGACCGCGGACACCGTTCCGTTGCCGAATTTCTGGTGAAAGACCCGGGCGCCGATGGCGAAGGCGGGTTCATGATCCGCGACGCTTTTCGCGACCAGCTCGCCCTCGATGGTCATCGGCTCGCGGGACCGCTGGGCGCCGCCGGCCTTGCGCCGCTGGGCCCGCTCCCAGCCGGGGGTGGAATAGGTGGAGGAGAACGGCTCGACCCGGTCGAAGCGGCTCTCGCCGTAGCCCCCGTAGCCGCCGTATCCGCCCTGTTCGCGGACCTCGACATGGGCTTCCGGCAGTTCGTCGAGGAAGCGCGACGGCACGGTCGACTGCCACATGCCGTGGACGCGCCGGTTGACCGCGAACCAGACGAAGATGCGTTGGCGCGCCCGCGTCAGGCCGACATAGGCGAGACGGCGCTCTTCTTCGAGACCCGCCTGGCCGCTCTCGTCGACGGCGCGCTGGTGGGGAAACAGGCCTTCCTCCCAGCCGGGCAGGAAGACGGTGTCGAACTCGAGCCCCTTGGCGGCGTGGAGCGTCATGATGGTGACCGCTTCGGAGCCGGCATCGTTCTCGGTGTCCATCACCAGCGAGATGTGCTCGAGGAAGCTGGCCATGGATTCGAAGTCGTCCATCGCCCGGACGAGTTCCTTGAGGTTTTCCAGCCGGCCGGGCGCATCCGCCGATCGGTCCATCCGCCACATCTCGGTGTAGCCGGACTCGTCCAGGACGATCTCCGCCAGCTCGGTGTGGGTGAGCCGGTCGAGTTCGGAGCGCCAGCGGCCGAACGAGGCGAGCAGATCCTTCAGCGCCGTGCGCGTCTTCGGCTTCAGCTCTTCCGTCTGGGTCAGCTCGATCGCCGCCTGGAACAGCGGGATCTGGCGGGCGCGGGCGGTGTCGTGCAGCGTCTTCACCGCCACCTCGCCGATCGCCCGTTTCGGCGTGTTGATGATCCGCTCGAAGGCGAGATCGTCGGCCGGCTGCACGATAACGCGGAAATAGGCCAGGGCGTCGCGGATTTCCCGGCGCTCGTAGAAGCGCGGACCGCCGATGACCCGATAGGGCAGGCCGAGGGTGACGAACCGGTCCTCGAACTCGCGCATCTGGAACGAGGCCCGCACCAGGATCGCCATCTCGTCCAGCGACTTGCCCTTGCGCTGGAGGGATTCGATCTCCTCGCCGATGGCCCGGGCCTCTTCTTCGGAATCCCAGGCCGAGGCGACGGTCAGCTTTTCCGCGTCGTGATCCTCGTGCTCGGTGAACAGCGTCTTCCCGAGACGGCCCTCGTTGTGGCCGATCAGGTGCGAGGCGGCGGCCAGGATCGGTCCGGTCGAGCGGTAGTTGCGCTCCAGCCGGATGACGGCGGCACCCGGAAAGTCCTGTTCGAAGCGCAGGATGTTGTCGACTTCCGCGCCACGCCAGCCATAGATCGACTGGTCGTCGTCGCCGACCACGCAGAGGTTCCGGTTGCCCTGGGCGAGCAGGCGCAGCCAGAGATACTGGGCGACGTTGGTGTCCTGATACTCGTCCACCAGCATGTAGCGGAAGCGCTCCTGGTAGGAAGCGAGCACGTCCGGGTGGCTGCGGAAGATGTGGATCGGCTCCATCAGGAGATCGCCGAAATCGACGGCGTTCAGCACCCTCAGGCGCTCCTGATAGGCCTTGTAGAGGTCCGCGCCGCGGCCGTTGGCGAAGGCACGCGCCTCGCCCAGCGGCACCGCGTCGGGCGTGAGGCCGCGGTTCTTCCAGCCGTCGATGAGCGAATGCATCTGACGGGCGGGCCAGCGCTTGTCGTCGAGACCTTCGGCCTGGATGATCTGCTTGCACAGACGGATCTGGTCGTCGGCATCCAGAATGGTGAAGTCGGACCTCAGGCCGGACAGCTCCGCGTGCCGGCGCAGGATCCGGGTGCCGATGGCGTGGAACGTCCCGAGCCAGGCCATGCCCTCGGCCGACGGGCCGACCAGTCCGGAGATCCGCTCCTTCATCTCGCGCGCGGCCTTGTTGGTGAAGGTCACCGCGAGGATCTCGCCCGGCCGGGCGCGTCCGGTGGCGAGGATATGGGCGATGCGGGTGGTCAGGACGCGCGTCTTGCCGGTGCCGGCGCCGGCGAGCACCAGGACCGGACCGTCCACGGTTTCCACCGCGCGGCGCTGTTCCGGGTTGAGCTTGTCGAGATAGGGCGAGGGCCGCCCGCCGCCCAGCGCGCGCGCGGCAATGCCGCCCGCCCGGGGACCCGGGGCGGACGTCTCCTCAAAGCCCGTGATCGCGGGCATGGCCGAGCCGTCGGTGGAGCGAATCATTCCGTGATCCTGATCCGAATGGAACAATCCGGCAACAGCGGGGGCGCCGCGGGTGCCGTCCTGCTCCACAACATGGGTCCGGAACCGGCCGAAAGAAGGGTGCCGGACCAGCCGGCGCGGCGGACGGCTTGCGGCTGCCGTTCGGGTTTGCCTTTGATGGGCGCGATTTTTCTCCCGGAGGCCTGCCCATGACCATCGCCATCCAGTGCGCCATCCCCCAGGAGCTCGCCGTGCTGCGGGCCGAGCTCGACTGCCGCGACAGCGTCGAGATCGCGCATCTGCGGTTCGATCACGGAACGCTGTTCGGCCGGGACGTGGTGCTGGTCGGAACCGGTATCGGGAAGGTGAACACGGCGATGGTGGCGACCCTTCTGATCGACCGGTTCAAGGCGACGACGATCGTGTTTTCCGGCGTGGCCGGCGGGCTGGATCCGGATCTCGCCATCGGCGATGTCGTCATCGCCGAAAAGCTGCTGCAGCACGATTTCGGCTGGTTCGAGGCCGAGGAACTCAAGGTCTATCAGGCCGGCCACCTGCCGTTCTTCAATGCCACCGAGAAATTCGGCTTCGATCTGAAGTCCGCCACGCGAGCCCGGATCGCGTCCGCGCTGGAGGGCATCGAGCTGCCGGCGATGAAGGCGGAGGCGTCCGGCGGCGCACCGCGGGCGCCGAAAGTGGTGTTCGGCACGGTACTGTCCGGCGATCAGTACGTGAACTGCGAGACCACCCGCGGGCGGCTGTTCCAGACCCACGGCGGACGCGCCGTGGAGATGGAAGGAGCAGCACTCGCCCAGGTGGCGGAAATGCACGACGTCGAGTGGGTCGTGGTGCGCGCGCTCTCCGACCTCGCCGGCACGGAATCCCGGTTCGATTTCAATGACTTCGTCGACGCGGTCTCGGCCTCGTCGGCCAGGATCATGGAACGGATCCTGCCGGTGCTGTAAACCGGCGGGACCGGGGCGGCGCCCCTGTCAGGCCGCGTCGAGCCGCCTCAGTCCCTTGGCAGGGTTGTCCGGCGCGCTGCGGAGGCGGGCGAGATCGAACGCCGCCTGCATGCGCAGCCAGTGATCAGCAGTCGAGCCGAGCACGGCTTCCAGGCGGAGCGCCATTTCCGGGGAGATCGCGCTCTCGCCCTTGATGACCCGATAGAGCTGCGACCGGGTCACTCCGAGTGCCTTCGCTCCGTCCGCCACACTCAGCCCGAGGGTTTCCAGATCGGCTGCAACGAGTCGCCCGGGATGGGAGGGGGAGTGCATCGCCATTGCGGTCGGTCCTTCAGTGATAATCCTCGAGATCCACGTCGATCACGTTCGGCTTTTCGAAGCGGAAGACGATCCGCCAGTTCGCTCGAACGGTCACCGCCCATTGTCCGCGCCGGCTGCCCTTGAGCGGATGCAGTCGAAAGGACGGCCGGGCGATCGTATCGAGATCCTCCGCGGTATCGAGGACGGTCAGGATGTCTCGGATCCGCTCCACCTGGTCCGCGGGCAATCGGCTGGCGTCGCCCCTTTCGTAGAACCGTTTGAGGCCCTTGTGGCGAAAGCTCACGATCATGGTGGCCGCCCGACGCCCGTCGATGAGTCCGAATGTCGCATGACGCGCGACATGCGTCAATTGCCATCGGCGCGCGCGTCGCTGGCGACGCCGTTCCTGTCGTTTCCTGTGGAGCCGGCCTGCCCGAACTGTCCGACAGTCCCGCCATAAGAGACACTCGGGAGGATAGGATGAGTGAGGGCAATCGGGGCGTCGTCTATCAGGGGCCGGGCAAGGTCACCGTGGAGACGATCGCCTTTCCGGAACTGGCGCTGGGCAGCCGGCGCTGCGATCACGGGGTGATCCTGAAGGTGCTGACCACGAATATCTGCGGCTCCGACCAGCACATGGTCCGCGGCCGCACCACGGCGCCCCAGGGCCTCGTGCTCGGCCACGAGATCACCGGCGAGGTGATCGAATGCGGCCGCGACGTGGAGTTCATTTCAAAGGGCGATATCGTCTCCGTGCCGTTCAACATCGCCTGCGGCCGCTGCCGCAACTGCAAGGAAGGGCGGACCGGCATCTGCCTGAACGTCAACCCGTCCCGCCCCGGGGCGGCCTACGGCTATGTGGACATGGGCGGCTGGGTCGGCGGGCAGGCGGAATACGTCATGGTTCCCTATGCCGACTTCAATCTGCTGCGCTTTCCCGACCGCGACCGCGCGCTGGAGAAGATCAAGGATCTGACGCTCCTCTCCGACATCTTCCCGACCGGCTTCCACGGCTGCGTCACGGCGGGCGTCGGGCCGGGCTCGATCGTCTACATCGCCGGCGCCGGGCCGGTGGGGCTTGCCGCCGCTGCCTCCGCCAAGATTCTGGGAGCGGCCTGCGTGATCGTGGGCGACATGATTGCCGAGCGGCTCGACCAGGCCAAAAGCTTCGGCTGCGAGACGGTGGATCTCAGGCAGGACGCCGACCTGGGCGAGATGGTGGCGGAAATCGCCGGAACGCCCGAGGTCGACGCCTTCGTCGACTGCGTCGGCTTCGAGGCCCACGGGTGCGGCCACGACCACGCCCACGAACAGCCGGCGACCGTGCTCAACTCCGCCATGGCGCTGACCCGGGCCGGCGGCCAGATCGGCATTCCCGGCCTCTACGTGACGGAGGATCCGGGCGCGGAGGACAAGGCGGCCCAGACCGGCTCGCTCAGCCTCCGGTTCGGGCTCGGCTGGGCCAAGTCGCACTCGTTCCATACGGGTCAGTGCCCGGTGATGCGCTACAACCGGCAGCTCATGCAGGCGATCCTGTTCGGGCGGGTGGAGATCGCCAAGGCGGTCAACGTGCAGATGATCAGCCTCGACCAGGCGCCCCAGGGCTACGCCGACTTCGACGGCGGGGCGGCCAAGAAGTTCGTGATCGATCCGCACGGGGCGATCGCGGCTTAGATTTTCCGTTCACGCGAGTTCGCTTCGCTCACCGCTCCACGAGGGGCGGCCAAGTATGGCCGGCGGACGGTCGTCCGCTGGCTTCGCGGGAGCAATCCCAGGAAAAGTGGGAACCGGTTTTCCGTCCGGGATTGCGGGGAGAAAAGCAGAGGCTCGCGTCTGAATTGGAGCCGGGCTTTTTCTCCGCTCACCCCGGCGAAAGCCGGAGCCCAGGGCCAAATCGTCAGACGCCCATCGTGCTGCCCTGGATTCCGGCTTTCGCCGGAATGAGCGGTGGATGGGGGAGCGGCTCGAATTAACTCGCGTGTACCCGATTCCGACCACGCCACGAGCGCGCGACGGCGCGCCGGCCGGTCAAGAGGCGAGGAGCGAAGCGACCGGGACGAAGGAAAGCCGCCCGCCCGGAGCCGGTGAGCGAAGCGAACTCGGCGTGACGGAAGTAAAGCCTCACACAAACTCCGCCGCCACCCGGTGCAGCGTCGCGTGGCGGCGGGCCAGCCGGTCGATGTCGCGCTCGTAGCCGCCGCCGAGCACGCCGGCGAGGGGAATGCCGGCTTCGCGCACGGCGTCGATGACGAACCGGTCGCGCTCGATCAGGCCTTCGTCGGACAGCGCCAGCCGGCCCAGCCGATCGTCCCGGTGCGGGTCCACCCCGGCGTTGTAGAACACGATGTCGGGCCGGACATTGTGGATCGTCGTGCGGACCACGTCCCGGATGGCGTCGAGATAGTGCTCGTCGTCGCAGTCGTCGAACAGCGGAACGTCGAGCGAGGAGGGCACCTTGCGCACGGGATAGTTCTTCTCGGCGTGGAAGGAGAGCGTGAACACGGACGGATCGTTCGCGAAGATCGCCGCCGTCCCGTCGCCCTGATGCACGTCACAGTCGATGACGAGGGCCCGCTCGACGGCGCCGTCGGCCATCAAGACCCGGATCGCGATCGCCACGTCGTTGAAGACGCAGAAGCCCGCCCCCTGCTCGAAGCGGGCGTGATGGCTGCCGCCGGCCGTGTTGCAGGCGATGCCGTGCTCCATGGCCAGCTGTGCGGTCAGGAGGGTGCCGGCGCTGGCGCAGCGGGCCCTGAGTGCCACGGGCGGCGTCATGGCGAAGCCGATCTCCCGGGCGATCTTGGTGGGCACCTCGCAGCCCAGCACCTGATCGACATAGGCGCGGTCGTGGGCGAGCGCGATCCAGGCCGCCGGCGCCTCGCCGGGGACGTGGAAGGTGCCGGGCCCCACCAGGCCCTCCTCCACGAGCACCTCGGCCACGCGCTTGAACTTGCCCATGGGAAAGCGGTGGTCGGACGGGAATTCCGCGTTGTAGCGGGGATTGTGGACGATCGGCAGCAGCATGACGCCTTTCATTCTGGTGTCCGGCCGGCGGGCTTCAATACCGGCCCTCGACCGATCCATGCGGCCTTCGCACGCAAAGGACCGATCGGATGACGGATCCCTGGTTGAAGCATACGTCCCGATCGGGTTGATGGATCGCGTCGATCCTCGCGCCCCGAAAGCTCCCGATCATGGACGCCCCGTCCACTGCCGCCCCGATCCGCCCGTTCGCGGTGACCCACCGCATGGTGCTCGCCATCGCCGTGCCGATGACGCTCGCCTATGTCACCACCCCGCTGATCGGGATTTCGGACACCGCGGTGATCGGACAGCTCGGCGACGCGGCCCTGCTCGGCGCGATCGCCGTGGGCGCGATCCTGTTCGATTTTCTCGGCACGACCTTCAACTTTCTGCGGATGGGGACGACCGGGCTGACGGCCCAGGCCTTCGGAGCCGAGGACTGGGCGGAAGTCCAGGCGGTGCTGGTCCGCGCGCTTCTGGTCGCGGCGGGCGCCGGCCTTCTGGTGATCGCCCTGCAGGGGCCGATCCTGGCCGGCTTCCTGTCGCTGATGGGGGCGAGTGAGGCGGTGGACCGGGCCACCCGAACCTATTTCCAGGTCCGTGTCGTGGGCGCGCCGCTCCAGTTCATGAACTATGCTCTGCTCGGCTGGCTCCTGGGGCTGGGGCGGGCTGGCACGGGCCTCACGATCCAGTTCGTGCTGTGCGCGGTCAACGTCGCGCTCAATGTCCTCCTGGTGCTGGTCTGGGACTTCGGCGTCGCCGGGGTCGCGTGGGCGTCGGTCGCCGCGGAGGCGTGCGCGCTGGTGCTGACGCTCGTCCTCGTCGCCCGCCTGTTGCCGAAAGACCGCTGGCCCTCCCGGGCTCGGATCGCAGACCGGGCACAGTTTCTGCGCATGGGGGTGGTGAACCGGGACATCATGATCCGGTCGCTGGCGCTGATGACCGCCTTCACCTTCTTCACCGCCCAGGGCGCGCGCGCCGGCGACATCACTCTGGCTGCGAACGCCGTGCTCCTGAATTTCTTCCTGTTCTGCTCGTTCTTTCTCGACGGGTTCGCTACCGCCGCCGAGCAGCTCGCCGGCCGGGCCCTCGGTGCCCGGTTCCGCCCGGCATTCGAACGGGCGGTCAAGCTGAGCGTCACGTGGGGCTTCGCCGTGGCCGCGGTCCTGTCGCTGGCCATCTTCCTGGGCGGCGGGCTGGTCATCGACGCGATCACCACGGCGCCGGGCGTGCGGGAGGTGGCGCGGGACTATCTGGTCTGGGCGGTGGTGGTCCCGCTGGCCGGGGTGCTGGCGTTCGAGATGGACGGCGTCTTCATCGGCGCGACCTGGACCGACGACATGCGCAACATGATGCTGATCTCGCTGGCCGCCTATTTCGCGATCTGGGCGGTGGCCGTTCCCGCGTTCGGCAATCACGGCCTGTGGCTGGCGCTGGTCACGTTCCTGAGCATGCGCGGGCTGACGCTTCTGTGGCGCTGCCGGCGGCGCGTGCCGCGCGCGTTTCCGGCGTGACCCAGAAGTCCGCTCAGGAGGGTCTCCGGATGCCGTCGAGTGCCGCCATGCGGGCCGCGATCGCCGCCAGCGTTTCGGGGCTGCCCACGGGAAACCCGATCTCGCTGGCCAGATAGCGCCAGAAGTCGGCGGACAGATAGGCCAGGCCGCCTTCGTCCCGCCTGAGCTTCCAGGCCGCCGAGATGGCAAGTCGCTTCAGGGCGGGCCGGGCGGAATGCCGGCGGTCGAGGGTCGCCAGCAGGTGATAGGCCGACAGGAACCGGTCGTGATGCTGCTGCCGCTTGTCCGCCGACAGGGTCGGTTCGGACTGGCGCGGCGCGCACACCACCGTCGCGTCGGTCACGGCCATGCGGGGGGCTGCGGCGGCGAGCCTGAGCGCCAGCGACTGGTCCTGGATGAAGACGGTCTCGTCGCAGCCGCCGGCGGCGATATAGAGCGCCCGCTCCACCACCAGCGCGATGTGGACGATGGGCCGGGTCGCGGCCTGGATCAGCGGCTGCTCGATCTCCGCCACATAGGCTTCCGAGGAAATCCGTTTCGGCGTGGTCTTCCGGCGGCGTCCGTAGAGCAGCGGCACGTTCATCTCGGCCAGCCTGGCGAGCATCCACTGGGTGGCGTTGGGCGGCAGCAGGTCGTCGCCGTCGAGGGGATGCAGGATCCGGCCGGTGGCGGCCTCGGCCGCCTGGTTGAGGCGGATCGCGGGACCGCGGTTTTCGCTATTGGCGAGGATCCGGACCCGAGCGTCCTCGCGGGCAAAGCCTTCGAGCACGGCCATCGACCCGTCCGTCGATGCGTCGTCCACGAAGACGAACTCGCGGCTGTGGTCGCCGGCCTGTGCCTTCAGGCTTTCCCAGACCGCGGGCAGCGCCTCTGCCTTGTTGTAGACGGTGACGAGATAGGAGACGTCGGGCTCGGCCACCTGCCTACTCGCGCCAGTGGTCGCCGATCCACCGGGCGGGACGCAGGCGCTTGTGGATGCCGCCGGGCCAGCGGCCTTCGAAGGCCTCGTCCGGCTTCGGGTGGCCGTGGAAGACGACGATCTTCGTGCCTTCCGGGATCTTGGCCGGCACGAACCAGCGCCTGATGCCTTTCGGCAGGCAGTGCTTCTTGAACGAGACGCACCACGGGCCCGGCCAGAACACGAGCTCCGGCTTCATGTGGGAGAGATAGGCCTGCTCGTTGCGGTAGAGATCGACCCAGTGCTGGACGGAGTGTTCGTGAAAGGTGTCCAGGACCTGCGGATCGGCGCCGATCTCGAACCGGAACACCGAGGAGTTCCCCACGCGACGGTCCGGGTGGGTCCAGTTGTGGATGATGGCGAGCTTGCCGGGCTCGTATTCGAAGAAGGGCTCCAGCCGGTCGACCACGATCAGGTCGAGGTCGAGAAACAGCGCGGTGCCTTCCAGGTCGGCCAGCGTGCGGTTGAACAGCGCGAGCTTCTTCCAGGGATAGTCCTGATAGGCGTCCAGCGTGATGGGGGGAAGCGGCGCCGTTTCGATCTTCGGATCGATCCCGGTCGGATCGTCGGTGAAGCACATGAAACGGAACGGCAGGTCGAGCTGGCGCGCGACCATGGCGTGGAGCCGGTTGACGTAGTGCGGGCCGTAAACGGTCCCCCACTTCATGCAGACGATGTTGACGGGAGCGGTCATCTTGCCTTCGGTCGGGCGCTGCTGTGCGATCCGCGTATAAGAAACCGCCGTATGTGACAAGGTAGCGGCGACCGCCGCAGACAATCTTCGGCGACAGGGGGAAGGGTTTTATGGCTGGGGCGATTGCCAGAACGGCGCTGGTCACGGGAGGCGCGAAGCGCGTCGGGCGCGCCATCGCCGAAGATCTTGCCGCCAACGGCTATGCGGTCGCGATCCATTGCCACAGCTCGCGGGACGCGGCCGAGGATCTCGCTGCCAAGCTGCGCAGCAAGGGCACGACGGCGGCCGTCGTTGCCGGCGATCTCACGGATCTGGACGGCCTGGCGGACATCGTCGAGGAGGCGTCCTCCGCGCTCGGCCCGCTCGGCGTCCTGGTCAACAACGCGGCCCTGTTCGGCGACGACGGGTTCGAGACCATGAGCCCGGACGCCTTCCGCACCCACATGGCGATCAACGCCGCCGCCCCGGCCTTTCTGACCCAGGCGTTCGCCCGCCAGGTTGCCGACGATGCGGGCGGGGTGGTCGTCAACATCACCGACCAGCGGGTGGAAAAGCCGGTCCCGACCCATTTCGCCTACGGCGCGTCCAAGGCGGCGCTCGCGGCGATGACGGAGACCATGGCCCAGGCGCTTGCACCGCGCATCCGGGTCAACGCGATCGCGCCTGGCCCCACCTTGCAGGGGGAGCGTCAGAGCGAGGACGACTTCCGGCGGCAGGTGGACGGCGTGCTCCTTAAGACGGGGCCGTCGCTCGATGCGTTCGGTGCCACGGTGCGCTATTTCGTGGATATGCCGTCGATAACGGGACAGACGGTTTTCCTCGATGGCGGCCAGCATCTTGGCTGGCAGACACCGGACGTCCTAAATATCCAGGAATGACCGAGACCGATTCCCCATCGACGACCCGCCCTGCCACGGAGCCGGACTCCGCCGGGCTGCCCGCGGACGAGGCGTTCGAGCACATCGCGCTCCAGCCGGTGGACGAGACCGCCGACGGGGAAGCGCGGGTCGGCGCGGATCTGATCGCGGACGTGGTCAAGCGGCTGCCGAACGCGCCGGGCGTCTACCGGATGCTCGATGACAAAGGCGACGTGCTTTATGTCGGCAAGGCGCGCAGCCTGAAGAAGCGCGTGGCCAACTATGCGCGCCCTGTCGGGCTCGCCGCGCGCACGCTGACGATGATCGCCAACACACGGGCGATGGAGTTCGTCACCACCCGCACGGAGACCGAGGCGCTTCTCCTCGAGGCGAACCTGATCAAGCGGCTGCGGCCGCGCTTCAACGTCCTGCTGCGCGACGACAAGTCGTTTCCCTACATCCTGATCACCGGCGATCACGAGGCGCCGCAGATCGTGAAGCATCGCGGCGCGCGCAGCCGCAAGGGCGCCTATTTCGGGCCGTTCGCCTCCGCCGGCGCCGTGGACCGCACCATCAACGCGCTGCAGAAGGCGTTCCTGCTGCGCTCGTGCACCGATTCCGTGTACGAAAGCCGCAGCCGGCCTTGTCTGCTGTTCCAGATCAAGCGCTGTTCGGGTCCGTGCACGGGCGAGATCGATGCCCAGTCCTACAAGACCCTGGTGGATGAGGCGCGCACTTTCCTGGCCGGCAAGAGCAAGGCCGTGCGCGCGGACCTGGCGACCGAGATGGAGCAGGCCGCCGAGCGGCTCGATTTCGAGCAGGCCGCCCGCTACCGCGACCGGCTCGCCGCGCTGTCCCACATCCAGTCCCATCAGGGGATCAACCCGCAGGGGATCGAGGAAGCCGACGTCTTCGCCGTCCACCAGGAAGGCGGGCAGAGCTGCATCCAGGTGTTCTTCTTCCGCACCGGCCAGAACTGGGGCAACCGCGCCTATTTCCCCAAGGCCGACGCGCACTGGTCGTCCGCGGAAGTGCTGGAAAGCTTTCTGGCCCAGTTCTACGACGACAAGCCGTGCCCGCGGATGATCCTCACCTCCGAGGCGCTGCCGGAAGAGGGGCTTCTGTCGGCCGCGCTTTCCGAACGGGCCGGCCACAAGGTGACCGTGACCCGGCCCCAGCGCGGCACCAAGCGCGAACTGGCCGATCACGCCCGCCAGAACGCGAAGGAGGCGCTCGGCCGCAAGATGGCCGAAAGCGCCAGCCAGGCCACCCTCCTGAAAGGCGTTGCCGAGACGTTCGAACTGCCGGCGCCGCCGCGCCGCATCGAGGTCTATGACAACTCCCACATCATGGGCACGAACGCGGTCGGCGGCATGATCGTCGCCGGCCCGGAGGGATTCGCCAAGGCGCACTACCGCAAGTTCAACATCAAGTCCGAGGACGTCACCCCCGGCGACGATCTGGGCATGATGCGCGAGGTGCTGGAGCGCCGCTTCAAGCGGCTCCTGAAGGAGGCCGGGCCGAAGGGCGAGCGCGATCCGGAGGAGGAGGGGATCGGCCCGTGGCCGGATCTGGTCCTGATCGACGGCGGGGCGACCCAGCTTGCCGTCGCGAATGAGGTGCTTGCCGAACTCGGCATCGAGGATCTGGCGCTCGTCGGCGTGGCCAAGGGCGTCGATCGCGAGGCCGGCCGCGAGGAATTCCACCGTCCGGGCAAGGCGCCGTTCCGGCTGCCGCCGCGCGATCCGGTGCTCTACTACATCCAGCGCCTGCGCGACGAGGCGCACCGGTTCGCGATCGGAACCCACCGGGCCAAGCGGTCCAAGGAGATCGCCGCCAATCCGCTCGACGAGATCCCGGGTGTGGGGGCTGCCCGCAAGCGCGCGCTCCTGCGCCATTTCGGAACCGCGAAGGCCGTCTCCAAGGCCGGCGTCGACGACCTCACCGCCGTCGAGGGGATCTCGGAGGCGATGGCGAAGTCGATCTATTCCCACTTCCACGACCGCGCAAACTGAAGTAGATGTAAACTAGAAGCGTCGGAGGATTGCGAGGGGTTGCGTTCCGGCGTTTCGGTTTGAAGCTTTTCCGTTTCCGTCTAGTTGCGAACCTTTCCGGCCCGGCAGCGGTCGGGAAGAAGCAGCCTGTTTCTACCATCCGAAAATTGCTCACCGACGTGGCGGCGCCGGCCAAAGGCGCCTGCGCGCTCGGTCTTGGGAGACACTTCACATGACGTCCTGGTTCGTGCCGGCTGCCGCCGGCTTCGGACTGCTGACCGCGCTCGTTTCGGGCGCGGCAGCGGAAACGCTCGTCGAGCGCGGCGACTATCTCGTCAACACGGTGATGGCCTGCGGCAACTGCCACACGCCGATCGGCCCGGGCGGGCCCGATATGGAGCGGGCGCTGTCGGGCGGCCTGACCTTCGACGAACCGCCGTTCACGGTCACCGCCTCCAACATCACGCCGGATGAAGCGACCGGCATCGGGGCCTGGTCGGATGCCGATATCAAGACGGCTCTCGTCGGCGGGATCCGGCCCGACGGCACCCCGCTCGCGCCGGTGATGCCCTACGCCTTCTACAAGGTGCTGTCGCCACGGGATCTTGATGCGATCGTCGCCTACCTGCGGAGCTTGCCCGCGGTCGAGAACCAGGTGCCGACGCCGGATTATCGCCAGATCATCGTCGCAAAGCCGTTTCCGGGTGCGGACGAGCCGATCCCGGAAGCGGCGCGCGCCGGGAACATCGAGACCGAGGGGTTCTATCTGACGACCATCGCCCACTGCATGGAGTGCCACACGCGCTGGACGGACGGGCATCCGGACCCGGTTGCCGGGCTCGGCGCGGGCGGTCGCGAATTCCCCGGACCCTGGGGTGTGGCGGTCGCCGCGAACATCACGCCGGACCCGGAGGCGGGCATCGGCGCCTGGTCGGATGAGGAGATCAAGCGCGCCATCGCCGAGGGCGTCCGTCCGGATGGAACCCCGCTCAAGCCGCCGATGGGCTATCCCTACTATCACGGCATGACCGATGCCGATCTGACGGCGGTCGTGGCCTATCTACGGACCATTCCGACGCGGCAGTAGACGGCGTTGCGGGGATCGAGAGCTCTGGCGGGTCGGAACCCTCCGCGTCACCGACCGTTGCGTTGACCGGGGGACGGTGCTGTGGTCTGTCCGACACGGCCCGCCATTTGCTTGTCCTGGACCCTGAGATGACCAGCCGCGACGCGCTCACGATCCCGAACATCCTGACCTATGTCCGCATCGCGGCCGTACCGGTGGTGGCTGCCCTGCTGCTGGTTCCGAGCGAGACGGCCCGGTGGGTGGCGGTGATCCTGTTCGTGGTCGCAGCCCTTTCCGACTATGTCGACGGCTATCTGGCGCGGGCCTTGAACCAGACCACCGCGCTCGGGCGGATGCTCGATCCGATCGCCGACAAGCTGATCGTCGCCGCACTTCTGGTGGCGCTCGCCGCCGACGGCACGATCGTCGGCCTGCACGTGCTGGCCGCCGTCTTCATCCTGATGCGGGAGATCTTCGTCTCCGGACTGCGCGAGTTCCTCGGCGGCACGGTGGTGATCCACGTGAGTCAGGTGGCCAAGTGGAAGACCACGATGCAGCTCGTCGCGATCGCCGTGCTCCTGGTTGCGCCGCTGCTGGGATCGGTAGCCCAGGCGGCCGAGGTCGTCGGGTTGGTGGTGTTGTGGATCGCCGCCGCCCTTACGGTGTGGACCGGCTACGATTATATCCGGGGCGGAGTGCCCCATATCGTCGAGGCCGAGTGATGCGTGTTGTCTATTTCGCCTGGGTACGCGAGCGGGTCGGGGTCGAGGAGGAAGACGTCGACCTTCCAGCCGATGTCGCCACGGCCGGCGATCTCGTCGACTGGCTCAGGACCCGCAGCCCGAACCATGCTTTCGCGCTCGAAGAGCCGCGCGCGATCCGGGTCGCGGTCGACCGGGTCCATGCCCAGCCCGACGCGCCGCTGGCGGGTGCGCGGGAAGTCGCGCTGTTTCCACCGATGACCGGAGGCTGACCGCCGTGGCCGCCGTCACGCCGTCGATCCGCGTCGGGCCGGAGCCGGTGGACGTCGCCGGCGAACAGGCGGCCGCGTGCGCGGGTCGGTCCGACATCGGCGCCGTCGTGGCGTTCACGGGTCTGTGCCGGGACGAGGGCGGACAGCTCGCCGCCCTCGAACTCGAACACTATCCGGGGATGGCTGAGGCGGAGATCGGACGCATCGCCGACGAGGCAGTGACGCGCTGGCCGCTGCTGGGCCTTCGCGTGGTGCACCGCTCGGGGCGTGTGCTGCCAGGCGAGACGATCGTTCTGGTGGTGGCTGCGTCCGCCCACCGGGCGGCCGCGTTCGAGGCCGCCGCCTTCCTGATGGATTTCCTGAAGACCCGCGCGCCCTTCTGGAAGAAGGAGCACCGGGCGGACGGAAGCGCTGGCGGCTGGGTCGCGGCGAAGGACGAAGACGATGCCGCCACCGAGCGCTGGGCCCGCTGACGGCGCTGAAACGCCCTGAGTTTCCGCCTTATTCCTCGCTCGACCCCTCGGAGGGCTTCGGGGCCTTCGGGCCGCCCTTGGCGACACCCACCATGGCCGGACGCAGCACCCGGTCTGCGATCTTGTAGCCGGGCTGGACCACCTGCACCACGGTTCCGGAGGCGACCTCCGGGTTCGGAACCTCGAACATGGCCTGATGCATGTTCGGATCGAAGCGCTCGCCTTCCGGCACGATCTTGACGATGCCGTGCTTCTCGAAGGCGTTGAGAAGCTCGCGCTCGGTCATCTCGATGCCTTCGATCAGGGCCTTCACGCCCGGATCCTCGGCAATCTCGCCCTCCGGCTTGGAGTCCAGCGCGCGCCGGAAATTGTCGCTCACCGACAGCATGTCCCGGGCAAAGCCGGCCACGGCGTAGCGGCGCGCATCGGCCAGATCCTTCTCGGCCCGCCGGCGCGTGTTCTCCGCATCGGCGAGGGCCCGCAGGAGCTGGTCCTTCAGCTCGGCCGCTTCGCGCTCCAGGCGGACGACCGGATCGTCGACGCCGTCCTCGTCCGTTTCGACGGCGGCAGCCTCAATGTCTTCGGACGGATCGCCTTCGATCTCGTCCGGGTTGGTCTTGTTCGCCGTTTCGTTGCTCATCATCGCTCGTCTTCAGTCTGGTTCAGGCCGGTATCGGTCGCGTCGTATGTAAGCGTCCGCGCACAAGAATACGAGCCCGGCCAGTGGCGGTCGGGCTCGTCGCAGGCGCAGCGCCATGACGGCGGATCAGATCGACGAGTTGATCCAGTCGGACAGACGGCCCTTGGGCGCCGCACCGATCTGGGTGGCGGCCGGGGCCCCGTCCTTGAACAGGATCAGCGTCGGGATCGAGCGGACACCGTACTTGATGGCGGTTTCCTGGTTCTCGTCGACGTTGAGCTTGGCGATCTTGACCTTGCCGTTCATCTCCTGGGCGATCTCCTCGAGCGCCGGGGCGATCATCTTGCAGGGGCCGCACCACTCGGCCCAGAAGTCGACGACGACCGGCTCGCTGGACTCCAGAACGTCGCTCTGGAAGGAGGCGTCGGTCACGTTGGAAGGGTTGCTCATGGCATCACCTCGATAAGGGCCCGGCCAGGACCGTCAGGGACGGAAGGCAAGGCATTTCGGTCGGAGGAAAAGCAGGGCGGACGGGGCTTTCGGGCTCCAGCGCACCGCCTTTCGGTTGGATGGAACGTAGGCACGCCGACCGGGACCGTCAAGCAACGGGAAACCCGCCGGGCTCTTCCGCTGCCTGGGCGTCGACGGCGGCCCGCGCCCGATCGAGGTCGGCCGGCGGCACCTTCATCAGACGGCCACTGTCGGTCCACACGAGCGCGGCCTCGAGGGCGGCGTCGCCGACCAGCGGCCGCAGCACGTCGCGGTAGAGGGCGAGCTGGGCGATGTAGGATTGGGGCACGTCATCCACGGTGGCCGGCGCCGGCCGGTCCGACTTGAAATCGACGATCAGGACCCGGCCGCCGGCCTGCACCATCCGGTCGATGCGTCCGGTCACAAGCCGCTCCACGCCGCCGATCGGAAGCCGGCCGGCGACGGCGACTTCGGGCCGGCTTCCGGGGCCGAACACTGGGGCGAACTGCGGGTCATCGAGAATGGCGAGGACTGAGGCGATAATCGCCTCGCCGTCGAGGCTCTGGGCGCCCGGATGCACGGCCAGAATCCGACGGCCCGCCGCCGGCCGCTCGTCCGGTGGCGCATCGGGCAGGAGTTCGAGCAGGCGATGGGTCAGGTCGCCGCGCAGGAGCGCGGTCCGGCGGACGGTTTCCGGGTCCATGGATGGATCGGCCCGATCAGTCTCCCCGGCACGGCGGACGGAGCCTGCATCATGGGGCAGGGCGCCGGACGGGCTGAGCGCCGGCGCGCGCACGACCGGCGGGGGCGCCGGGGTTCGCGCCCAGTCCGGCAGCGGCGTGCGGGTCCGTGCGGCGGCCGGCTCGTCCTGCTCGGGAGGGGCAGTGCGCTCAGTACGCACGCCGTGCCATTCGCGGGCGACGACGTTTGCCTCGTCATCGGTGACGTCGACGAGGTCCGGCGCCAGCCCGGTTTCGATCAGCCGGTACCAGCATTCCTCGTGGGGACCGCGCTTCGGGCTCCAGCCGCAGACGATCAGCTGGTCTTCCGCCCGGGTCATGGCGACATAGAGCAGCCGGGCGTATTCGTCCTTCTGGCTCGCCTGTTCCGCCTCGATCACGTCCGCCACCCGGGAGGGTTTGTGGTCGGGGTTCGGCGCCCAAACGAGCGGGCGGGCCGCATTGGGATGGCTGATCGGCGGCAGCGGCACGATCTTGCGGGCGTGGCTTCCGTGGACAGGGGCCGCGCAGCCGTCAGCCAGAAAGACGATCGGCGCCTCCAGGCCCTTGGCGCCGTGGACGGTCATCACCCGGACGGCTTCCGGCGCGGTGTCGCTCTCGCGCTTGAGCTCGCTGGCACTGGCCGTCACCCGGGTCAGAAAGCCTTCCAGGGTCGGGATGCCGGTATGCTCGTAATCGAGGGCCAGATCGAGGAACGCATCGAGCACGTCGTCGACCTCGGTGCCGAGCCGGGAGCGGAACAGCCGGCGTCCGTCGTCCGCCCCGAGCACCGTCGCGAACAGGTCGAACGGTCGTCCCGACAGTGCGATCCGCCGCCAGCGGGCGATCCGCTCCGCCACGGCGGCGAGCACCGGGTCATCGCGGCGCGCGAAGAGGGCGGCTTCCAGGGTACCCTCGCGCCCGGACGCCAACCGATAAAGCTCCTCTTCGGAGAGGCCGAACAGGGGACTCTTGAGAACGGCGGCCAGTGACAGGTCGTCGGCCGGGGTCAAAAGAAAGCGGCCGAGCGCGATCAGGTCCTCGATCGCGATGTGCTCGGTGACCGTCAGCCGGTCGGCGCCGGCCACCGGTACGCCCGCCGCCTTCAGGGAGCGGATGACCACGTCCGCGAACGGCTTGCGCTTGCGCACCAGAATGAGGACGTCGCCCGCTTTAATCCGGGCCCCGTTGGGCCGCCGCGCGCCGCTGTCGAGCCAGCCGCGGATCGTCGCGGCGATCCGTTCGGCGAGCTGCCATTCGCCGGATGCGGCGGCCTCATGATCGAGGGGCAGCGTCCAGTCGTCCGGGATCGTGCTGTCCTGGGTTTCCGTGAGCGGCCAGAGCGTGACCTTGCCGGGGTCGTTGGCGCGGATCGGCTCGTGCACGAGGCCCTCGCCGGCGCTCTCGATTCGCCGGTGCAGATTTGGGTCGGCGAAGACGGCGTCGACCGCGCCGAGCACGTCCGGGGTCGAGCGGAAGGAAAGGGTGAGCCGCACCGCGTTGAAGGTGCTCTCGGCGCGCTCCGCCAGGCTCCTGAAGTGCCTCAGCTGCTCGCCGAAGGTCGCCGGGGCCGCGCCCTGGAAACCGTAGATGGACTGTTTTTCGTCGCCCACGGCGAACACGGTCCGGGGTCCCGATCGCGCTCCTTTGCCGGCAAAGAATTCCCTTGCGAGGGCGTTCACGATCTCCCATTGGCGCGGGCTCGTGTCCTGGGCCTCGTCGACCAGGATGTGGTCGATGCCCTGATCGAGCTTGTACTGGATCCAGTCCGCCGCTTCCGAACGGGACAGGAGTGCGGCCGTTCGGGCAATCTGGTCGTCGTAGTCGACGAAGCCTTCGCGCGCCTTCTCCGCTTCCACGAGGGCGATCACCCGGTCGGCGAGACGGGCGAGCGCGGCGGTCGCGGAGACGGCACGGTGGGCTCTGGCCTTGTCGAGAAGCGCGATCAGGCGGGCCTGTTCGGCCGCGAAGCGGTCGTCCAGATCCGGCAGGGCCGACCGAACGCCCTTGCTGCCGGCCCCCTTGTCGCTGCGCGGTTCGCGCTTGGCGGTCAGGAAGATGTCGAGCCAGGCTTCCGCGCGTTCGGCGGGATCGCGCATGGGGTCGGCCGCAATCGCGATCCGGTCCGCCTGCTTGATGTCGTTGGCGCCGCCCCGGGCCAGCGCGCCGGCATAGGCGGACCGGAAGCCGTCATCGAAATGAGGGGAGGCCAACATCTCGTCGGCGAGGCTGTCCGGCGTATCGGATGGGTCGAGCCCCAGGGCTGCCTTGAGGTCGCCGATGGCGTCTTCGAGATCGCCGGCGTGGCGGATCCACAGCCGGAAGGCCTCGCGCTCGGTGACCATCGCCCGGATCGACTGGATCAGGGTGAGATCGGCCGAAAGCGGCAGGATGGCCGCGATCGCGTCGGCCAGCGGGCCCTGCGGGTCCGCCGCCGCCTCGGCCAGCGTCTGGGCGATGGCGGCGTCGACGAGTTCGTTGGCCGCCGTGTCGTCCAGGACCGTGAAGCGGGCGGCCAGGTTCGCCTCCAGCGGGAACTGGTGCAGCAGCATGGCGCAGAAGGCGTGGATCGTCTGGATCTTCAGCCCGCCGGGCGTCTCCAGGGCGGCGGCGAACAGGCGCCGCGCGCGGGTCCGGTCATCGGGACCGGCCGGACCGTCGAGCCGACCTTCCAGCAGCGTGTCGAGGGCGGCGTCGTCGGCCCGCGCGAAGGCGGCCAGCCGGTCGAACACCCGCTGCGACATCTGGGCGGCGGCCGCGTTGGTGAAGGTCAGGCAGAGGATGCGTCCCGGCGCGACGCCCGACAGGAGCAGGTTCACCACCCGCTCGACTAGGACATGGGTCTTGCCGGACCCGGCATTGGCCGACACCCAGGCGGACGCGCCGGGCGCTGCGGCCCGCGCCTGGGCGACCTGGGTCGCTTCGGGGATTTCGCGCCGGGTCATTCGCCGCCCTCCACCGAGAGCGCCCACTCCCGGGCCCGGGCGAGGTGGTCATAGTCGCCGCCGAAGCTCTTCTCGCGCTGGATCCGCGCGCGGGAGAGATAGACGCTGCCGTCCATCGCGTAGGCGGAGAGAAGGGCCCGGAGCTTCTGATCGACCTCCGCGACGAGGGTCGCGGCGTCCTTCCCGGCCTTGTTGTCCAGGATCGAGCGCACCGTCAGCGGCTCGCGGGCCCCCTTCAGCTCGATATAGGCGATGTCGGACACGGTCTGATCGGCCGGAACGGATTCGAGACCGCCTTCGCGCAGCATCAGCGCTTCCAGCGTGAGCTGCGGCTCCAGGTGGGCCGCGACCTCCTGGGCGGACGGCGAGGAGCCGGTCTTGTAGTCATAGAGCGCGACGGTTCCGTCGCTCAGAAGGTCGACCCGGTCGGCGCGCCCGGCGACCGTGACTGGTCCGGCCGGCGTGGGGCGCTCCAGCCGGCCGCGGATTTCCACCAGACGGGACCGGATCCTGGTCGCAAGGGTGGCCTCGCGGGCAACGAACGCCTCCGCGATCCGGGCGAACCGGGGCAGCCAGAGGGCGGCGACCTCCGCCTCGTCGAGCTTCGTGAAGGCTTCGCGGCCCATCTCGACCAGCGCTGCGACGGCGGTGGCGTCGAACGGACCGGTCCATTCGGCGACGAACCGGGCGAGCACGTCGTGGATCAGCGTGCCGCGTTCGGACGCCTCCAGAGGCGGTGCGATCGGATCGAGGGGCTTCAGCCGCAGGAGATGCCGGGCGTAGATGGCGTAGGGATCGCGGATCAGGGTGGCGATCTCGGTGACGCTCAGCCGGTCCGGTCGGTCGACCACCGGGGGAGCGGGAGCGGGTCGGGGTGCCGGCACGGG
This sequence comes from Amorphus orientalis, assembly GCF_030814015.1. Classification (NCBI taxonomy): domain Bacteria; kingdom Pseudomonadati; phylum Pseudomonadota; class Alphaproteobacteria; order Hyphomicrobiales; family Amorphaceae; genus Amorphus; species Amorphus orientalis. The sequence goes on along the minus strand of NZ_JAUSUL010000003.1, from coordinate 336,390 downwards.
CGGGCCGGAGGGCGCATCGAGGGCGGACGCCCAGTCGAGATAGGTGCGCCCGCGTGCGGCGATCGCCTCGGACGCCGTGGGTCCGGCGACCGTGCGCAGGCGCTGCAGCCAGCGCGAGGCGACCGTGGGCGTTCCGGACACGCGCCGGGCGCGGGTCAGCACGACGTCGCGCGCGCCGAGTGCCTGGGCCACGTCGTGGGCGGCAAGGCCGATGCGCCGCTCCGGCGGCTCCAGGCCGAAGGCGGTCATCATCGGCCGCGACATCCACGGTCCGATCTCCACGGCGGCCGGCCAACTGCCCTCGTTGAGGCCGGCGACCACGAGCCGGTCGACCGACTGGAGACGGGCCTCCAGCGGACCCCAGACGAACAGACGGTCGTCGGTCGGCACGGGCCCGCGCACGGCGGCATCTCCGGCCAGCGCCTCGAACAGGGAGGGCCAGTCGGCGGGGAGAACGTCGAAATAGACCCCGCCGGTCTGGGCGAGCCCGTCCAGCGCGGTGAGAAGCGCCCGGCCGTCGGCCGTCCGGGCGAGCGCATCCGGGCGCGCCGGGTCGTGCGCCAGCGCCTCCACGACGGCCAGATGCGCGGCGGCGAAGGCGGAGATGGCGACCTGTTCGGCGGCCCGCGTGAGATCCTCCAGCGGTGCCAGGGCGGCGGACAGGGCGTCCACCAGGGTCTCCGCGGCATCCAGGGGCGCGAGGTTCTTCGCCTTGTCGGCCCATTCGGACCGGCGGTGCGCGATCGCCGCGCGCAGTCCGTCCGAGCCGGGCCGGACCCGGTGTCCGCGCAGAACGTGGCGCTCCAGCGCGTCCACGCCCTCCCGGTAGACGTCGTGATCCAGCCCGATCCGGCACTGGTGGTGCTTGAGGAGGGCAATGAGCGTGTGCGCGTCGCCGCCGGTGGCGGTCGCGGCGGCGAGCCGGGCGAACAGGCCGGCGGTGGTGGTGCCGAGCGGCCGGCCGGCGGAATCGTCGACGGCGATCTCCCAGCGCTTCATCTCGGCGGCCACGCGCCGGGCGATGGCCCGGTCCGGCGTGACCAGAGCCGCTGTGGCGCCCGGCGTTTCCAGGGTCTCGCGCAGGGCGAGTGCAATGGCGGTGGCCTCTTCCCGAGAGGTCTCCGCCTCGATCAGGGCGAGCCCCGCGATCGCCGCCTCCGCGTTGGCCTCGGGGGCCGCCCAGGCCTCCGTGGTTGCCGCCGGCCGGAAGGCGGACGAGATGAGGGTGGTCCGCGCGGCGGAGGCACCGGTCGGGACCGGTCCGAGAGCGCGGACGTCGGACCGCTCGATGCCGATGCGCCGCAGAAGCTGCTTGAGCCCGTACTGGGGATGGCTGAAGGCCGGGTCCGCCGGATCGTCGATGGCCGTCCAGGCCGCGTCGTCGAGATCGAAATCAAGGCCGGGCAGCACGACGGCGCCGGTCGGAAGCCCGGCGATGGTTGCGATCAGCCGGGCGGTGGCCGGGATCGAGCCGGTCGAGCCGGCGGCAATCACAGGCCCCTTCGGCCGCGACGCCGCGAGCCGGTCCGCCTCCGCCTCGACCAGGAGACGGCGCCGCTGGGCGGGCTCCATCATGCCCTGTTCGGCGAGAAAGTCCGGCCAGGCGGTGACGGCGACCTCAAGAAAGGTGGTCGTCACCTGCCAGTAGGCCGCCAGTTCCTCCGGAACCAGCTGCGCGAGCGCGGCCCAGTCGGCCTCCTGGGTCTCCACCTGGTCCATCAGGTCGAGGAGGTCGGTGGCGAGCCGGGCGGCGTCGGCCGGGGAGGTCGGAACGGAGACGGTCTCGCCGGGCAGGAGGTCCAGCGTCTCCGCATGAAGCCGTGTGGCCCAGCTCCGGACCAGACCGGCCATGGCGACCCGGCGCGTCAGCGGCGGAAGCACCGGCTGGCCGAGGTCGGCGGCGCGCGTCTCGTCCAGGGCGAGGAGATCCTCCGCCACGTCGCCGATCGCGCGGATGTCCGGCAGCACCACGCTGGGGGACCCGGCATCGGCGAGAAAGGCGGCCTCCAGCACCCGCGCCGCGCGCCGGGTGGGCAGATAGATCGTGGCATCGGCAAGGGCGAGGGGATCGTCCGGCACGCGACCGTCCGGCCACAGCGAGCCGTCGCGAAGTGCGGCGACGAGGGTCGGAAGGAAGGGTGTCGACGGCGCGATGGAATAGACGCGGGGCATGGGGCTCGGTCCGACGTTTGGCGACCAATCTAGCCTGTCCCGTCCCAGGGACGCGAGACCGCCGTTGGCCCTTCCACCAGCGATCGCCCCGGCTCCACAAGAAAAACGCGCCCCGGTTTCCCGGAGCGCGTCGTGACACGTTCGAAAGCGGAAAGTCGGCTTATTCGGCCGCGTTTGAGAGTTCGGGCGCGGCCTGCAGCACGCTGGCGTCCACGTGGTCGGCAAAGCGGGCGAAATTGTCGACGAACATACCCACCAGACGCGCCGCCTGCCGGTCGTAGCCGGCCTTGTCGTCCCAGGTGGAGCGGGGATCGAGGATCTTGCTGTCCACGCCCGGCACCGAGACCGGAACCGCGAAGCCGAAGTTCGGATCGGTGCGGTAGTCGGCGGAATGCAGCGAGCCGTCGAGCGCCGCGTCCAGCAGGGTCCGGGTCGCGGAAATCGGCATGCGGTGGCCGACGCCGTGGGCGCCGCCGGTCCAGCCGGTGTTCAGGAGCCAGCAGTCCACCTCGTGGCGGGCGATCAGCTCGCGCAGAAGGTTGCCGTACTCGACCGGGTGGCGCGGCAGGAACGGCGCGCCGAAGCAGGTGGAGAAGGTCGCTTCGGGATCGGTGACGCCCTTTTCCGTGCCGGCGATCTTGGCGGTGTAGCCCGACAGGAAATGGTACATCGCCTGGGCCGGAGTCAGCTTGGCGATCGGCGGCATCACGCCGAACGCATCGGCGGTCAGCATGATGATGTTCTTCGGGTTCGGCCCGACACTGCCCGTCGCGATGTTGGGCATGAACTCGATCGGGTAGGCGCCGCGGGTGTTCTCGGTCTTCGACCCGTCGTCGAAATTGGGCTCGCGGGTGTCCGGATCGATGGTGACGTTCTCGTAGATGACGCCGAAGCGATGGGTGGCGGCCCAGATCTGCGGTTCGGCCTCCTGGGACAGCTTGATCATCTTGGCGTAGGAGCCGCCTTCGAAGTTGAAGACGCCGTTCTCGCTCCAGCCGTGCTCGTCGTCGCCGATCAGCTTGCGCTTGGGATCGGCGGACAGCGTCGTCTTGCCGGTGCCCGACAGACCGAAGAAGACGGCCGTGTCGCCGTTCGCGCCGAGATTGGCCGAGCAGTGCATCGGCATGACGTTCTTGGGCGGAAGCAGGTAGTTGAGCAGGGTGAAGACCGATTTCTTCATCTCGCCCGCATAGGAGGTGCCCGCGATCAGGATGATCTTGCGGGTGAAGTCGCAGGCGATGACCGTCTCGCTGCGGCAGCCGTGCCGCTCCGGATCGGCGGAGAAGCTCGGCAGGTCGATGATCGTCAGATCCGGTACGAAGCTCGTCAGCGCGTCGCGATCCGGCCGGATCAGCAGATTGCGGATGAACAGCGAATGCCAGGCGTATTCGGTGTAGACGCGGACGTTGATCCGGTAGTCGGGGTCGGCGCCGCCATAAAGGTCCTGGCCGAACAGGTTCATGCCCTTGGCGTGGTCGCGCATGTCCTCCAGAAGGCGGTCGAACGCGGCAGGCTCCATCGCCTTGTTGTTATCCCACCAGATCTGGTCCTCGGTGCCGGAATCACGCACCACGAACTTGTCTTTCGGCGAGCGTCCGGTGTGCACGCCGGTGTCGGCCGCCAGGGTCCCGGCGGCGGTCAGCTGGCCTTCGTTGCGGCGGATCGCCTGTTCGTAGAGGCTGGGGGCGCTCTGGTTCCAGTGGATCGACGCCAACCCGGCGAGACCAATCGTCTCGATCCCGGCGTTTGGATTGCGCAAGCCGAATTCTTTCACTGTTCTGCCTCTCTTAAATCAGCTGGCGTGTGGTCTGAGCCATCAGCAACCATGTTGCGCCGCAGCATTCATGATGTGTCGGTTCAGTTCCGACTGCGGCTGTTCCGCGCCCCCTCGCGCGAAAACTCGCGCGAAAACTCGCGCGAACGTAGTAAACCCCCGTGCCCGTGACAAGCAAAACAGTGCGGACTTGGGTTTGTTCCCGTCAAAAGGGGGGATTCCGGCAATTCGGTGACGCTCACGAGGCGCGCGCCTGGTCGGCCAGTGCCTTGAGTGCGGATCGCAGTGCACCCGGCGTGGTGATGCGCTCGGGGAAATCGACGCGGGCGGCGTGGTGGCCGGCGACCAGATCGATGCCTTCCGGGTCGATCCCGCACACCCGCCAGGGGCGTTCGGCGGGACCCTTGCCCGCCAGCTTTTCGGCATAGAGCGCGACCGCATCGGCATGGTCGGCGTTCATGTGCTCGATCGCACCCGGCTCCGCCTCGACGAGCGCTTGCGCGTCGGAGAGATCCGTCATGATGTCGGCGGCGGAGAGCGTCACGATCCGGCCGAAGCCCGCGACCAGATGGGCGCTTTCCGGTTCCAGCCGATAGAACCCGAAATCGGGGAAGTCGGCGTATTCGGCCGCCTCCGGCTGCCGCGCCAGGAAGCGGTTGCGGTCCGCCGCCGGCGACGCGATGCGGTGGATACGCCCGATCACCGTGACCCGGGCGAGGGCAAGCGGATCTCCCGGGGTCGTCGCCTCGCTTGCGAGAAGCGAGACCCGATCGTCCGCCTTCAGGTTCCGCGTGTGCCGGGCCAGATCCGACAGGAGCAGGATCGGGGCCCCGTCCGGCGCGGTTGCCACTGTGACGAGCGAAACGTGCGGCGCGCCGGTTTCGGCGTCCAGGGTTCCCAGCGCACCCTGGAAACTGGTGCGCAGGAGCTGCTTGGCAGCGGGGCCGGGTTCGAATTCGCTCGACATCGCGTTCGGTTGGGCGTTGGCTGAAAGTCGGACGGGTCGCGGACCGCTTTCTTGCCGGGGTCTTCCTAACTCCGGCACGGTCATGTGCGCGCAACAAAGCCCCAAAATCGAGGCTTCTGCAATGATTTGGCTCAAGCGGGGACTTTCGCAGGACCGGAGACGGGCCATATTTTCCTCGTAATTGACCCGTCTTACGACGAAAAAGCGCCGGATCGCAGACTTGCGCGGCGCGAACCCGCGACGAAAGGACGCTGAATGGCGACGGTTGCACTCGTCGATGACGACCGGAACATCCTGGCTTCCGTGTCCATCGCGCTCGAATCGGAAGGCTACCGGGTCCAGACCTACACCGATGGCTCGTCCGCGCTGCAGGGCCTGTCCCAGGATCCGCCGGACCTGGCGATCCTGGACATCAAGATGCCGCGCATGGACGGCATGGAGCTTCTGCGCCGCGTGCGTCAGCAGAGCGACATGCCGGTGATCTTCCTCACCTCCAAGGACGAGGAGATCGACGAGCTGTTCGGGCTGAAGATGGGCGCCGACGACTTCATCCGGAAGCCGTTTTCCCAGCGCCTCCTGGTGGAGCGGGTCAAGGCCGTCATGCGCCGGGCCCAGCCGCGGGACGGCACGGCCCCGAAGGCGACCGACGCCAGCAAGATCCTGGAGCGTGGCCAGCTGAAGATGGACCAGGAGCGGCACACCTGCACCTGGCAGGGCGAGCCGGTCACGCTGACGGTGACGGAGTTCCTGATCCTGTTCGCTCTCGCCCAGAGGCCGGGTGTCGTGAAGAGCCGCAACGCGCTGATGGACGCGGCCTATGACGATCAGGTCTATGTCGACGACCGGACCATCGACAGTCACATCAAGCGGCTGAGGAAGAAGTTCAAGGTGGTCGACAACAGCTTCGACATGATCGAAACGCTGTATGGCGTCGGCTACCGGTTCAAGGAAATGTAGTCGGCCCGAAAACGGTGCCGATCCCGTCATGGCTGTCGAAACGGATACATATGCGGCCCCGAAGGGCCAGCGGCGGCGGCGGCCGCTCCGTTTCGTCGGCCGTGTCGGGCGCGGCGTGGGCAGGATGCTGTCCACCTATGTCTTCTCCAGCGTCACCCGCCGCATTCTTGCGCTCAATCTGGTCGGCCTCGTCGCGCTGGTCTCCGGCACCCTCTATCTGAACCAGTTCCGCGCCGGCCTGATCGATGCGCGGGTGGAAAGCCTGCTCATTCAGGGTGAGATCATCGCCGCGGCGATCGCCGCGTCCGCGACGGTGGACACCGACACGATCTCGGTGGATCCGGAACGGCTGCTCGAGCTCCAGGCGGGCGAAAGCGTCGCCCCGATCGACCAGGGCACTCATGCGCTGGACTTTCCGATCAATCCGGAGCGCGTCGCGCCAATCCTGCGGCGCCTGATCTCTCCGACGAAGACCCGGGCCCGGATCTACGACCGGGAAGGCCTGCTGCTGCTCGATTCCCGGCATCTCTATTCGCGCGGGCAGATCCTGCGCTTCGATCTGCCGCCGCCCCAGGAGAGCGAGCCCGGTCCGCTGGAGCGGATCTGGGAGCGCTTGAAGGGGTGGACGCTGCACGGCGACCTGCCGGTCTATAAAGAGATCGGCGGCGCCAACGGCAAGGAGTATCCGGAGGTCGAGCGAGCCGTTTCGGGCGCTCCGGCGAGCGTCGTGCGGGTCAACGACAAGGGCGAGCTGATCGTCTCCGTCGCGGTTCCGATCCAGCGGTTCCGCGCCGTTCTCGGCGCGCTGCTCCTGTCGACCCAGGGCGGCGACATCGACTCCATTCTCCGGGCGGAGCGGCTGGCCATCGTCCGCGTCTTTCTGGTTTCCGTCGGCGTGATGGCGGTGCTCTCGATCCTGATGGCCGGGACGATCGCCGGTCCGATCCGCCGGCTGGCCGCCGCCGCGGACCGGGTCCGGCGCGGGGTGCGCGGCCGCGACGCGATCCCCTCCTTTGCCGAGCGCCACGACGAGATCGGCGATCTGGGACGAGCCCTGAAGGAGATGACGGCGGCCCTTCATAACCGCATCGATGCCATTGAGGCGTTCGCGGCCGACGTCGCCCACGAACTCAAGAACCCGCTGACCTCGCTGCGCAGCGCCGTGGAGACGCTTCCGCGGGCCAAGACCGAGGAGTCGCGGGAGCGCCTGCTCGGCATCATCCAGCACGACGTGCGCCGGCTCGACCGGCTGATCTCCGACATTTCCGACGCCTCGCGGCTGGATGCCGAGCTCGCACGCCGCGACGCGGAGCCGGTGAACCTCGCCGATCTGCTGGAAGCCGTCGTCGAGCTGCAGCGCGAACTGGCCCGACCCCAGGGGATCGCCATCCGGCTGAACGTGACCAATGCCGGCTCCCGCAAGGCGCGCGATGCCTACTATGTGAACGGACACGACAGCCGGCTGAGCCAGGTGTTCACCAACCTGATCGACAATGCGCGCTCGTTCTCGCCGGAAGGCGGGACCATCACGGTCACGGCCCGCCGGATCGACGGGGACGTGGAGGTCGTCATCGACGACTGCGGATCGGGCATCACCGCGGAGAAGATCGAGCGCATCTTCGAGCGCTTCTACACCGACCGGCCCGAGGTCCAGGGGTTCGGCGACAATTCGGGGCTGGGCCTGTCCATTTCGCGCCAGATCGTGGAGGCGCACCGGGGCACGATCTCCGCCGAGAACCGGCCCGCCGAGAACGGCGCGCCGGGCGAGGTCGCGGGCGCCCGGTTCATCGTCCGGCTGCCCGCCCTGTCGCAGGCCTAGAGGGGCCAGGCGGACGCGATGGCTCCCACGATCCATGCCACATGCCTGCTGATCGGGGCCGTCGGCGTGCTGGTTCGCGGGCCGTCGGGAGCGGGAAAGAGTGCGCTTGCCGCCCAGCTCGTGGAAGCGGAGCGCGCGGGCGGACGGTACGCCCAGCTGGTCTCCGACGACCGGGTCGCCGTGGCGGCGGTCAACGGGCGCCTCGTCGCGCGGGCGCCCTCCGAGATCGCCGGGCGGCTGGAACTGCGCGGCTTCGGCATCGTCGCAACCGACTTCGAGACCGCGGCCGTGGTGCGCCTCGTCGTTGACATCGTCGACCTGGCGGACGCCGAACGGCTGCCGGAGCCGGGCGCCCTGGTGACCACGATCGAGGGCCTGCGGCTTGCGCGGCAACCCGTCTGCGGGACGGGATGGCAGGCCTGTGCGGCCGTGCGGGCGCGCATTCTGGCGGAACGGTTCGGAATCGAACGGGAGAATCCAACGATTTGACTTGAAACCGGGGGCCGGCTGACAGAATCTGGCCGGCACGTCGCGCGGGGGCTTCCTCTCGGGCGGCGACGCCGATCGTTTCCGGCTGGTGCCGGCGACCGGCGGACAGGGTCAGATCCGTGCGAGGTTGTGCGATTTCCACCGTGCTGAACAGTCTTTCGCTCCGCAGCGTGCGGCATCGCCGCACGGCGAGTGGTCCTGGGGTCATGTCAGCGGACTGCTGTCTTCGATGATCGGGCTCGTCCTCGTCACCCATGGGCGCCTGGCCGAAGAACTTCAGGCCGCGCTTGAGCATGTGGTCGGTCCGCAGGAGCGCATCGCCACGATCTCGATCGGACCGGACGACGACATGGAGCAGCGCCGGACCGACATCGTCGAGGCGATCAACTCCGTGGATGACGGGAGCGGCGTCGTGGTCCTGACCGACATGTTCGGCGGCACCCCATCCAATCTCGCGATTTCGGTCATGCGGGCCGGTGCGATCGAGGTGATCGCCGGCGTCAATCTGCCGATGCTGGTCAAGCTCGCCAGCGTGCGGGCCGACACGCCGCTGGTTCAGGCCGTCGACGACGCCAAGACCGCCGGCCAGAAATATATCAGCGTGGCCAGCCAGGTTCTTTCGGGCCGATGACGGACGAAGCGGATGCGGTTCGGTCCGCCAGGCTCGTCATCGTCAATCAACGCGGGCTGCACGCCCGCGCATCCGCGAAATTCGTCAAGTGCGCCGAGCAGTTCCGGGCGGACGTCACCGTCGAGCGGGATGGCCAGTCGGTGGGCGGCACATCCATCATGGGGCTCCTGATGCTGGCCGCCGGGCCGGGAACCGGGATCACCATCACCGCGACGGGGCCGGAAGCCGAGGCGGTGATCGATGCGCTGACCCAGCTGGTCGAGAGCGGGTTCGGCGAGGATGCGATGCCGGGGGCCTAGGTCGCGTGGGGCTCCAGATTCAATAAGCTGCGCGATCCCGAAGGTGCGCGATCCCGATCCCGGTTCGCTCCGTCCGGCGGATTGCGAATGGACGGGCTCCGAGGGCACACCGCCTTCAGGCAGGATTGCCCGGGGCGCGTCCGCCCCACCCAAATACCTGAATCCAGAGCCGTTTTTCGTCGTCCGACCGGTTTGTGCCGATCGGACGGGCTGTCTCGTCCGATCGCATGGGACCGATGCGCCGGGCGGCTCAATATAAAGAAATCTTTATATCCTTATTGAACCCGGGCCTCTGGACCGCTATACCCTCCCTCACGTGGCGCGCCGCGGCCCTTTCGCGCGCGCTGAACGCACGAAATCACAGACAAGGAGCGATACACATGCTCGACAAGCCCGCATCCGACTACGTCGTCAAGGACATCGGCCTGGCCGATTGGGGTCGGACGGAGATCGACATCGCCGAAACCGAGATGCCCGGCCTGATGGCCGTGCGCGAGGAGTACGCGGCGTCGAAGCCGCTCAAGGGCGCGCGGATCGCCGGCTCGCTCCACATGACGATTCAGACCGCCGTCCTCATCGAGACGCTGGTCGCCCTGGGCGCCGACGTGCGCTGGGCCTCCTGCAACATCTTCTCGACCCAGGACCAGGCCGCCGCGGCCATCGCCGCCACCGGAACGCCGGTGTTCGCCGTCAAGGGCGAGAGCCTCGAGGACTACTGGGAGTACGCCGACCGCATCCTCGACTGGGGTGACGGCGAGACCTGCAACATGATCCTGGACGACGGCGGCGACGCCACCATGCTCGTCATGCTCGGCGCCAAGGCCGAGAAGGATCCGTCGGTCCTCAACAACCCGAAGAACGACGAAGAGAAGGCCCTCGTCGCGACCATCAAGCGTCGCCTCGAGAAGGATCCGACCTTCTATTCGCGCTGCCGCGATGCCATCAAGGGCGTCTCCGAGGAGACGACCACGGGCGTCATGCGTCTCTACCAGATGGAGAAGCGCGGCGAGCTGCCGTTCCCGGCGATCAACGTCAACGACTCCGTCACCAAGTCGAAGTTCGACAACAAGTACGGCTGCCGTGAATCGCTGGTCGACGCGATCCGTCGCGGTACCGACGTGATGATGGCCGGCAAGGTCGCCATCGTCGCCGGCTACGGTGACGTCGGCAAGGGCTCGGCCCAGTCGCTGTCGGGCGCTGGCGCCCGCGTGATGGTCACCGAGATCGACCCGATCTGCGCCCTGCAGGCCGCCATGGACGGCTTCGAGGTCGTCACGATGGAAGAGGGTGCTCCGCGCGCCGACATCGTGGTCACGGCGACCGGGAACAAGGACGTTCTGACCGTCGATCACATGCGGTCGCTCAAGGACATGGCGATCGTCTGCAACATCGGCCACTTCGACAACGAGATTCAGGTCGACGGCCTGAAGAACTTCAAGTGGAAGAACGTCAAGCCGCAGGTCGACCTGATCGAGTATCCGGACGGCAAGCGCATGATCCTGCTCTCCGAGGGCCGTCTGGTGAACCTCGGCAACGCGACCGGCCATCCGAGCTTCGTGATGTCGGCCTCGTTCGCCAACCAGACGCTCGCCCAGATCGAGCTGTGGACCAAGGGCGAGCAGTACGAGAACAAGGTCTACGTGCTGCCGAAGCACCTGGACGAGAAGGTCGCCGAGCTGCATCTGCGCAAGCTCAACGCCGAACTCACCCAGCTGTCCGACGAGCAGGCCGAGTATATCGGCGTGCCGGTGAAGGGTCCGTTCAAGGGCGAGCAGTACCGCTACTGATCGAGGCGGCGGCGCCGGATCATCCGGCGCCCTCCGACACTGCATTTCGGAAGACGCCGGTCCGTTCGGGCCGGCGTTTTTCGTTTGCGGGACATGCCGTGCCCCAACCGACCGGGCCGCACGCTTCGGGTCCCAAAGCGCCGCCGGATCGACTAAACTCGCCGGGCTGCGATTCGCGCCTGGAGGCTTTTCCGACCGGCCTGCACGCAGGTTGCTTCAGGTGCACCCCCGAACCCGCGGACACGGCCCGCCGCCAAGACCATGATCATCCCGATGCTCCGGCCGCGCGCCGTCCTTGCTGTTGCCGGCTGCCTCGTGGCGGGTCCCGCGGATGCGGCCTCCGGTCCGGCCGGCGGGGCGGGCGCCCTTCTGGCGACCACGGCCGGGGTCGCGCTGCTTGCGGCCATGGGCCTCGGCGGGCTCGCCGCCGTTCTCTACGAGCGGAGCCGGTCCGCTGCGCGAATGGCGGAGGAAGCGGCGACGCGGGCGGAACAGGCCGAGGCGCTGGTGGCGGCGACCGACCGCCGGATCCTCGTCTTCCCTCTGTCCGGGGACGGGCCGGAGGTCTACGGCGGACACGATCTCGACGAGACGCCCGGCAGCGCGGACGCGCTTGCCGATTTCGCCGGCTGGGTCGATGCGAAGGACGCCGCCGGTCTGGCCGCGGATGTCGACGCCCTGAAGGACAGCGGCACCGCCTTCCTGCGCGAGGTGCGCACGCGTGCCGGCCATCGGGTTTCGTGTGCCGGCCGCGTGGCGGGTGCTGCCGCTGCGGTCGGATTCGCCCCGGTTCGCGAACCGACCGCGCCGGGCCCGGCGCCGACCGTGGCGGAGGGCGTGGTGGACGCCTTCATGGACCGGCTTCCCTATCCGCTCTGGATCCGGACGGCGGCAGGCACGCTGTCCTGGGTCAACGCCGCCTATGCCGCCGCGGTCGATCAGCCGGATGCCGCATCGGCGGTGGCGGCCGGCGACGAACTCCTGGATACGGCCGGCCGCCAGATGCTGGCCCGGGCCCGGACCGAAAGCGGGCGGGCGGAGGCGCGTGTCTCCACCGTCATTCACGGCGAGAACCGGACCCTCGACGTGGTCGAAATCATCGGTGAGGGCGGCAGCGTCGGGGTGGCGATCGACGTCAGCGAGCTCGAGCAGACCCACGCCGCCCTGCGCCGAACGGTCGACTTCCATGCGCGCACCCTCGACGAGCTGGCCACGCCGGTCGCAGTTTTCGGCCCGGACCGGCGGCTGCAGTTCTACAATCCGGCCTACCGGGCCCTGTGGGATCTGGATGCCGGCTACCTCGACAGCCATCCCGCCGACGAGGCGCTTCTGAAGACGCTGAGGGCTCAGCGCAAGCTGCCCGAGCAGGCGGACTTCGATGCCTGGGTCAAGGGCGTGACCCGGGGCTACCAGGCCGTCGAGAGCTTCGAGGAGTGGTGGCATCTGCCCGATGGTCAGACGCTCCGGGTGATCACCAATCCGCATCCCCACGGCGGCGTGACCTATGTCTACGAGAACGTCACCGAGCGGCTCGACCTGGAAAGCCGCTACAACGCGCTGATCCGGGTCCAGAGCGAGACCCTGGATCATCTGGCCGAAGGCGTGGCGGTGTTCGGCCCCGACGGCCGGCTGCGCCTGTGCAATCCGGTGTTCTCCGCGCTCTGGCAGCTGCCGGCGGAGGCACGGGCCGACCGCACCCACATCACCCGGGTCAGCCAGGCCTGCGCAAAGGGGCCGTCCGACCGCGCCGCCTGGGTCAAGATCGCCGGCACCGTGACCAGCCTGGACGACCGCCGCGAAGCGATCGCCGATCGGCTCGAGCGTGCCGACGGCAGCGTGATCGACTATGCCACCGTGCCGCTGCCCGACGGCGCCACGCTCGCCACCTTCGTCGATGTGACCGACACGGTGAAGGTCGAGCGCGCCCTGAAGGAGCGCAACGTGGCGCTGGAGGAGGCCGACCGGCTCAAGACCGCCTTCATCGGCCACGTATCGTACCAGCTGCGCTCGCCGCTCACGACCATCATCGGCTTCACCCAGCTTCTGACCGGGAGCGGCATCGGCCCGCTCAACGAGAAGCAGCGCGAATATGCCAGCTACATTCACGCCTCGTCCGAGGCGCTGCTGGCGATCATCAACGACATTCTCGATCTCACGACCATCGACGCCGGCATCATGGAGCTGGAGCCGGGGACCGTGGATCTCGCCGCCGTCGTCGCGTCCGCGACGGAAGGCCTGCAGGATCGCATCAAGGAGGCGCGGCTCGCCGTCGTTGCCGACATTCCGGACGAGGTCGGCAGCTTCAGCGGCGACGAGAAGCGCATCCGCCAGGTGATCTACAATCTTCTGGCCAATGCCGTCACCTTCTCGCCGGAGGGCGGTTCCGTGGAGATCCTCGGACGGCGCCAGTCGGGGGAGATCGTCCTGACGGTCTCCGACCAGGGTCGCGGCATCGAGGCGGAGAAGATCGATGCGGTGTTCGACCGGTTCGTCTCCGATCCGTCGGGCGGCCGCAGGCGGGGCGCCGGACTGGGTCTTGCCATCGTGAAAAGCTTCGTCGAACTTCACGGCGGTTCGGTCGACATCCGGTCCGAACCCGGCGCCGGGACCACCGTGACCGTCCGTTTTCCCGACCGTCCGCGGCTCGCCTAGGCGGCCCGGCCCAGGAGTGCTCCCGGTCCGATCATGAGCGAACCCGTTTCGACCCTCACGCTTTCCGACGAGACGGACACGGTGCGTCTCGCCGAGGATATCGCCGCCGTGCTCAAGCCCGGCGATCTCGTCACGCTCTCCGGTCCGCTCGGCGCCGGCAAGACGACCTTCGCCCGGGCCCTGCTGCGGGCCATCGCCGACGATCCCGATCTGGAGGTGCCGAGCCCGACCTTCACGCTGCTGCAGCCCTACGACCTGCCGCGCCTTCAGATCGCGCACGTCGATCTCTACCGGCTGAGCGATCCGGAAGAGGCGGCGGAACTGGCTCTGGACGATCTCCTGGTGGAGGGTGCGGTGCTGGTGGAGTGGCCCGAACAGGGGGACGGGATGCTGCCGGCGCCGGCGCTTGCCATCGCGCTGGAACCCGAGCCGGGCGCCGAAATGCGCTCGGCGTCGCTGGAGGCCGCGCCCTCCTTCGCGCATCGGCTTGCCCGGAGCCGGGCGGCGCGGCGCTTTCTGGTCAACGCCGGATACCGCCGCGCGACGCGCCGTCATCTTCAGGGCGATGCGTCGTCGCGCGCCTATGAACGGATCGGCGGCGGCCGGGAGCCGGCCATCCTGATGAACGCGCCGACCCAGCCCGACGGTCCGGCGATCTATGGCGGCCAGCCCTACAGCAAGCGGGCGCATCTTGCGGAAACCGTTCGGCCGTTCGTGGCGGTCGGCGACGGGCTGCGCGCCCACGGCTATTCCGCGCCGCGCGTCATCGCCCACGATTTCGAGGCGGGGTTCCTGTTGCTGGAGGATCTCGGACGCGATCCGATCCTCAGGGACGGGCAGGTGGACGAAGATCGATATGCACTGGCGGTCGATCTTCTGGCCGATCTCCACAACCGGCCGATGATCGAGAGCGTGCCGCTTCCCGGCGGCGCGCGCCATGTCCTGCCGCCGTTCGACCGGGGCGTGTTCCTGATTGAGCTGTCGCTCTATCCCGACTGGTTCATTCCCTTCGCCACCGGAGGAGAAATGGAATCGGGCGCCCAGGAGGCGTTCCTGAAGGCGTGGGACGACCTCTTCCCGCTGGTCGAGGACGCCGAACAGCACTGGCTTCTGCGGGACTTCCATTCGCCCAACCTGATGTGGCTGGAGGGGCGGAAGGGTCTCGGCAAGGTCGGCCTGCTCGACTACCAGGACGCGCTCATCGGCCCGAGCGCCTACGATGTCGCTTCGCTCCTGCAGGACGTGCGCGTGACCGTATCGCCGGAGCAGGAGGCGCGCCTGTTCGACCGCTACTGTGCGGCGCGCGCGGCGGCCGATCCGGACTTCGACCGGGACGATTTCGCGCTCGCCTATGCGCTGATGGCGGCCCAGCGCGCGACCAAGGTTCTGGGCATTTTCGCCCGGCTGGCCCGGCGCGACGGCAAGACCGGCTATCTCGCCCACATCCCGCGCGTGTCATCCTATCTTGCGCGAACCCTCACCGACCCCGTATTTGGCAACCTCACCGACTTCTACGATGCCGCGTTTGCGGATCTCGCGCCAAAATCCTGATCGGGCCGAAGCACCCTCCATGTCGACTGAGCATTTTCCGAAACGCGCCATGATCCTTGCCGCCGGTCTCGGCAAGCGGATGCGCCCCGTCACCGCAACCACGCCGAAACCCCTCGTGGAGGTCGCCGGACGGGCGCTGATCGACTACGGCCTGGAACGGCTGGAGGCCGCCGGCGTCGAGGAGGCGGTGGTCAACGTCCACTATCTGGCCGATCTGGTGGAGGTGCATCTGACCCGGCGCCCGTCGCCGAAGATCGTGATCTCCGACGAGCGCGCCGCGCTGCTGGATACCGGCGGCGGCATCGCCAAGGCGCTCCCGCATCTGGGCGAGCAGCCCTTCTTTCTCCTGAACGCCGACACGTTCTGGATCGAGGGGGCCCGGCCGAACCTGATCCGGCTCGCCGAAGCGTGGGATCCGGACCGCATGGACGGGCTGCTCATGCTGGCGCCGACGGTGACGTCGGTCGGCTATGACGGATCGGGGGATTTCGATCTGGCGACCGACGGCCACATCATCCGGCGTCAGGAGCGCCTTGTCGCGCCGTTTGCCTACGCCGGAGCGGCGATCCTCGCGCCACGCATGTTCGAAAACGCGCCGGACGGCGCTTTCTCGCTCAACACGCTGTTCGATCGGGCGATTTCCGACGGGCGCATGTACGGCGTGCGGATGGACGGGCTGTGGCTGCACGTCGGCACGCCGCGCGCGATCAAGGACGCCGAGGCGGCCATTGCGGAGAGTGCGGCCTGAGGCGCCGCCCGCCGATCAGGCGGGTTCGTCCGGGGCCGATGCAGCCCTCAGGAACGTGACGGCGGTGTCGCCATAGGTCCGGCGTTCCAGCACGTCGAACCCGTCGAGCGCGTCGATCTCCTCGCGAACCGTCTCCTCCAGAACGCACAGCGCGCCCGGCTTCAGCCAGCCGCCGGCAAGGGCCGATGCCAGCGCCGCCGTGCCCAGCCCCTGTCCGTAAGGCGGGTCGCAGACGGCGATGTCAAACGGGGCGAGCGTCCCCACCGGGCCCAGTTTCGTGGCGTCGCGGCGCCAGATGCGCACAAGGCCGGTGAGCCCGAGCGCGTCGGCATTTTCGCGCAGGCAGCCGCGCGCGCCCGCCGCCTGTTCCACGAACAGCGTGAACTTCGCGCCCCGGGAGAGGGCTTCCAGACCGAGCGCACCGGTTCCTGCGAAAAGATCGAGCACGCGCGCGCCGTCGACCGGATCGTCGTAGCCGTGTTCCAGAATGTTGAAGATGGCCTCGCGCAGGCGGTCCGTCGTGGGCCGGGTGGCCATCCCGGACGGCGCGGACAGCCGCTGACCGCGAAAGCGGCCGCCGACGATCCTCACCGGCGGGGTCCCTTGCCCGGGCCGGACGGGCGCTGGCCGCCGGAGGGTGGCCGGCCGTTGCCGCGAGACGGTTTCTTGCCAGCGGGTGCGCCGGCTCCGGGCTTTCCGCCCGGCCGGCCGCGCGGACGCTCATCGCCTCCGGTCCTAGGGCCAGACCGCTTTGCGGCGCCGGCGGAGCCAGCCTCCTGCCCTGGGCGATCCGACCGCTCCGGCCGCGGGCCGGCCCTGTCTCCGGTCGAGCGGGCCGGAGAGTCTCCGCCCCGGCGGGGCGGGCGTCCCGCGCCCTTTCCGCCCGGGCTGTCTTCGGGCCGTCGCCCGCGCACCGGGCGGTCGCCGCGCGCGTCCTCTCCGCGTCCGGAAAATCCGCCCTTCCGGTCCTTCCGCTCGCCGCGCCCGTCTGTCCCTTCGTCTCTCCGGGGGCGGTCCCCGGGTGCGTAGGTGCCGCCTCCACGGGGCGGCCGCCGTCCCTCCGGTCCGCCTTCGCGGGCCTCGAACCGCGCCGGGCGCTCCTCCCGGTCCGGGCGTCCGTGGCGGGGGCGGTCGGACGGGCCGGTGCGCTCGTCGGCCCGGCTGCGGGCGCGGCGCTTGTCGCTGGTCATCGGGCGCCCCTCGCGGCGCGGCCTTGTGCCCGCGTCGTCGCGCCTGGATCCGCGACCGGCGGTCTGCGCCGATCCGGCCTGCGGCTCGGAGCGCCCGGTCTGGTGGGTGATCGGCGCGGTGAAATCGGCATTGGCCTCGGCGGCCAGCTTCCGGCCGAGCTGGTCGCGCAGGGTGCGGCCGGGCACTTCGGTCACGGTGCCGAGCGAGAGTTCGCCGAGCTGGAACGGACCGAAGGAGATCCGGATCAGCCGGGTCACCTGCAGTCCCAGCGCCGTCAGCACGTTCTTCACTTCGCGGTTCTTGCCTTCGCGAAGCCCCATCGTGATCCAGACGTTGGTGCCCTGGACCTGGTCGAGGGTCGCCTCGATGGCCCCGTACAGGATCCCGTCGACGGCGATCCCGTCCTTCAGCTTGTCCAGATCCGCCTGGGTCACCTGGCCGTGGGCGCGCACCCGGTATTTGCGCAGCCAGCCGGTCGCCGGCAGTTCGAGAACGCGGGCGAGGCCGCCGTCATTGGTGAGGAGCAGCAGACCCTCGGTGTTGATGTCGAGGCGGCCGACCGAGATCACGCGCGGCAGGTCGGTCGGCAGGCGCTCGAACACCGTCGGGCGGCCCTCCGGGTCGCGCGTGGTGGTCACCAGGCCGCGCGGCTTGTGGTAAAGCCACAGGCGGGTGCGCTCCTTGGTGGGCAGTTCGTGGCCGTCCACGGTGACGGTGTCGCGGGGGCCGACGGTGACGGCGGGCGTGACGAGGGTGACCCCGTTGACCGCGACGCGGCCCTCGGCAATCCAGGCTTCCGCCTCGCGGCGCGAACAGAGGCCGGCGCGGGCGATCACCTTGGCGATGCGGTCTTGGGACGGGGGAGTGGACGGATCGGTCATGACGGAAACTGCCAGTAAAGAGCGGCCTGCGGCATCGTCCTTCATGGACACGGCTCTCAACGAGGCGCGGGCCGCGGCGGCCCGGGGAGAGGTGCCCGTCGGCGCGGCGATCGTCAAGGACGGAACGCTCGTCGCGTCCGCCGGAAACCGCACGCGGGAACTGTTCGACCCGACCGCGCACGCCGAAATCCTGGCAATCCGGGAGGCGTGCCGGGCGCTCGCCGACGAGCGGCTCACCGGCTGCGATCTCTATGTCACCCTTGAACCGTGCCCGATGTGTGCCGGCGCGATCTCGTTTGCCCGTCTGCGCCGGCTCTATTTCGGAGCCGCCGATCCGAAGGGCGGCGGGGTGGAGCATGGCCCGCGCGTCTTCTCGCAGCCGACCTGCCATCACGCGCCGGAGGTCTATGGCGGTCTCGGCGAGACCGAGGCGGCGTCGCTGCTGCGCGACTTCTTCCGCGATCGGCGCTGAGCCCGTCGCGCTCCGGCCCCGGCTCTACTGCGGGGCATCCTCGTCGGCTTCCGGTTCCTCGAAGAACAGGAGCAGGGCAGCGAGCGTTTCGTCGGGGGCTTCCTCGCACAGGAAATGTCCCGACTCGATCTCGTGGCCCTCGACGTTCTCCGCCCAGTCTTCCCAGATCCTGAGCGGGCCGATGCCGTGCCCCGGGATGCCGTGGGACCCCCAAAGCACCAGAGTGGGCGCCGCGATCTTCCGGCCGGCTTCCTGATCGGCGCGATCGTCGTCCCAGTCGGCGGTGGCGCCGGCGCGGTAGTCCTCGCAGGTGGCGTGCATCCGCTCCGTCTGTTTGTAGAAGGCCCGATAGTGGGCCAGCGCGCGCTCGTCGAACGAGGTCAGGTTGCCGGATTTGGTCCAGGCCGCCATCGTGTAGTCGAGATACTGGATCGGGGCACGGGCGATCAGCAGCTCCGGCATCGGCTCGTTCTGGGCCAGGAACAGCCAGTGATAGGCGGCAAGCGCCCGCTGAACGGTGATCCCGTCCCACATGGCAGCCGTCGGAATGATGTCGAGCAACGCCAGCTTTTCCACGACCTCGGGGAAATCAAGCGCCAGCCGATAGGCCACCCGGCCGCCGCGGTCGTGACCCGCCACCCGGAAGCTGGAATAGCCCAGACGGTTCATGACGGCCACGACGTCCTTGGCCATGGCCCGCTTCGAATAGGCCGTGACGTCCGCCCCCGCGCCGACCATCCCGCTCTGGCCGTAACCGCGCAGGTCGGGCAGGACGACCGTGTAGCGCGCGGCGAGCGCCGGGGCGATCCGGTGCCACATGGCGTGGGTCTCGGGAAAGCCGTGCAGGCAGACCAGCGGCGGCCCTTCCCCTCCGATCCGGCAGAAAATGTCGGTCCCGTCGCCTTCGATGGTCTCCGAGCGAAATCCGGAAAAGAGCTCGGGAAGTTCGCGCATTGAGACCTCGCGGGACCGGGACCATCGGAAAGAACGGCGAGCATGCCGGTCGAGGCGCGGGAGCGCAAGGATGGGCTCTCCGGCCCGGCCTGCTCCTCAGTCGGGCAGGCTGACGACCGGCGCGAAGCCGCCGAAAACGAGCCGCTTGCCGTCGAACGGCATGGGGTTCTTCGCCGGATCCATCCGCGGATCGACCTTCGACGGATCGGACATCATCTCCATCATCTTGGCCATGGCGGCGTCGCGCGTCGCCTTGTCGGGCCATTCGATCCACGAGAACACCACCTTCTCGTCGGCAGTTGCCTGCACGGCGCGGCGGAAATCCGTCACCGTTCCGTCGGGCACGTCGTCTTCCCAGCATTCCACAACGCGCGTTGCGCCGAGATCCATGAAGACGCCGTCGCCGACGCGGGCATGGTCGATGAAGGCCTGCTTGTTGGCGGCAGGAACGGCAATGACGAATCCATCCACGTAGGACATGTCCGACCTCGATTGCATTCGGTGAAATACGAAAGGCGCAGCCCGATTGCCCCGGCGGCGCTCAGGCGAAATCGGCTTCTTCGTAGAACGGGCGGATCTCGATCTCGCTCGGGCCGGGCATCGGGTTGGGGCAGCGCTTCACCCATGCCACGGCCTCCTCGAGGTCCTTCACCTCCCAGATCCAGAATCCCGCGACGAGCTCCCCGGTTTCGCTGAACGGTCCGTCGATCACGGTTCGGCCTTCACCGTCGAACGCGACGCGCTTGCCTTTCGAGGTCGGCTTCAGGCCGCCCCCGTCGCGCAGGATTCCCGCTGCGCTCAACTGATCGTTGAAGGCGCCCATCGCCTCGAGCAGCTCGGACGTGGGCATCACGCCGGCCTCGGACGTCTCTGTCGCCTTCACCAGAACCATCACGCGCATGGCCGCCGCCTCCCATTTCCGACGGCACCGGAAGCCGTCCGCCCATAACAACGCCGAACGGCCGCGATCAGGATTCGAACGCAGCAATTTTTTGTTGCATAGATGACCGTGAAGCGCGGCGAAGGGCAAGGGGTCGCCTCGGTGCCTGACGACCAGCCGCCGCAAGGGCGGCCCGAAGCCGCCATCCGGTCGCTGCCGCCGCTCGGATCATAGGCGTTGGCCGAACAGTCACCGTCAGTCGGTGGCGCGCGCGACGCGTGCCTGCCAGACGACGAGAAGCGGCGTCACGACGAGTTCGAGGCAGAGCCCGACGAGATGCGGCGGGGAGGGGACGCCGTCGACAACCAGCGACAGGAGCCGGGCCGCTCCGCCTAAGACGACCGCCGCGGCCGCCAGCCGAAAAAGGGTCGTCTTGCGTTCGATGGCGGGCACCGTCGCCCAGAAGGCGAGCCCGATCGCCAGAAAGATCCCGGACAGATAATGAAAATGGCTGTCGAGATCGACCGGCCAGTCGCCCGACGGCGCAAACGCGGACGGTCCGAGGAGGACGCCGGCCAACCCGGCGGAGACCGGCACCAGTGCAAGGACGGCCACCATCGCCTGGAGGAGGCGTTTGCTGTTCGGCATGGTCATGGCGCCTCTCTTGCGTGTCGCGTCCGGAAAGTGACAAGCCGCCGGCGGAGGCCGCCGACGGCTTGTCGTTTCGTGTCCGCTACGCAGCGAGAGGGTCGGCGGATCCGTGCCCACCGGGCATGGGGGCGCGATGGCGCACATGGGTGGGCTTTGCGCGGCAGCTCCTACCGGTCCAGCGCCCGATTGCCGATGTCGGAGCGGAAAAAGCCTTCCGGCCAGTCGATCTTCGCCACGGCCGCATAGGCCCGCTCGCGCGCTTCCGCGATGGTCGCGCCCGTCGCGGTCACGGTCAGGACGCGGCCGCCGCTGGCGACGAGCCTGCTTCCGTCGAGGCTGGTGCCGGCGTGGAACACGACCGTATCGGGATCGTCGATGGCCTCCAGGCCGCGGATCCCGCTGCCGCGCTCGACCGGACCGGGGTAGCCCCGGGTGGCCATCACCACGGTGAGCGCCGCGTCGTCGGACCAGGTGACCTCGGTCTCCGCGAGGGTGCCCTCGGCGGCGGCCATCAGGAGCTCGGCCAGATCGCTCGTCAGCCGCATCATCAGGACCTGGCATTCCGGATCGCCGAAGCGGACATTGTATTCGATCAGCTGCGGGCCCTCGTCGGTGATCATCAGGCCGGCATAGAGCACGCCGCGCACCGGCGTGCCGCGGGCACGCATGGCGGCCACCGTCGGCTCGACGATTTCCGACATGGTCCGCGCGATCATGTCATCGGTCATGACCGGCGCCGGCGAGTAGGCGCCCATTCCGCCGGTGTTGGGGCCCCGGTCGCCGTCGAACGTGCGCTTGTGGTCCTGGGCGGTGGCGAGCGGAACCACGGTCTCGCCGTCGGTCACGGCAAAGAAGCTCGCCTCCTCGCCGACCAGCTTC
This sequence comes from Amorphus orientalis, assembly GCF_030814015.1. NCBI lineage: Bacteria > Pseudomonadati > Pseudomonadota > Alphaproteobacteria > Hyphomicrobiales > Amorphaceae > Amorphus > Amorphus orientalis. The sequence continues at coordinate 314,636 of NZ_JAUSUL010000003.1, read as the reverse complement.
TCCTCCAGCACGACTTCCGCCCCGGCGTCGCCGAAGGCGCCCGAAAAGCAGGCTTCGATGGCTTTGGTTGCCTCTTCGAGGGTCTCGGCGACGACCACACCCTTGCCGGCCGCGAGCCCGTCCGCCTTCACGACGATCGGCGCGCCCATCTCCTGGAGGGCGGCCAATCCGGCTTCCAGGGTGGCGGCGCGCCGGAACGCGGCGGTGGGAATGCCGGCCTCGGCGCACAGTTCCTTGGTGAAGGCCTTCGATCCCTCCAGCGCGCTCGCCGCCTTCGACGGGCCGAAGACGCGGATGCCGGCCGCCTCGAGATCGTCGGCGAGGCCGGCAACCAGGGGCGCCTCGGGCCCGATGACCACCAGATCGATCGCGGTGTCGCGGCAGAAGGCGACAACGGCGGCGTGATCGGCGGCGTCGAGCTTTGCGGTTTCCGCGATCGCGGCGATGCCCGGATTGCCGGGTGCGGCGATCAGGCGATGAATGCGCGGGGACTTCTTGAGGGCCCAGGCGAGCGCATGTTCGCGGCCGCCGCCGCCGATCAGCAGGATGTTCATGGTGCGGGTGGTCATGTCTCTCGGATGTCGGGAATGGACGCCTTCCCCTAGCACCGCCGCGCGCGGGGGTCGAGCGGACGTGCCTTGACCGGCAGGCGGGACTGCGCGATTTCCGGAGGGTTAACCGCAGACAAGGCCGGAACCGTCCGATGACTGAAAGCGCGTCGCTCCCCGACACCGTCAAAGGCCACTGGGTCGAACGCTACTCGCCGGCCTGGTTCCTGCCCTATGCCCGCATGGCGCGGCTGGAGCGGCCGGTCGGCTGGCAGCTTCTTTTGTGGCCGTGCTGGTGGTCGCTGGCGCTGGCCAGCGACGCGGCAGGCTATGCGATCCCCAATCCGTGGCACTGGCTGCTGTTCCTGATCGGAGCGGTGGCCATGCGCGGCGCGGGCTGCGTCTTCAACGACATCGTCGACAAGGATCTCGACGCCCAGGTCTACCGCACCCGCGGGCGCCCGATCCCCTCCGGCCAGGTGACCCGGCGCCAGGCGGCGGTGTTCATGGTGATCCTGTCCCTGATCGGGCTCGCGGTGCTGCTCCAGTTCAACCGCTTCACGATCATCATGGGGCTGTGCTCGCTGCTGGTGGTGGCGATCTACCCGTTCATGAAGCGGATCACCTACTGGCCCCAGTTCGTGCTCGGGCTGGCGTTCTCGTGGGGTGCGTTCCTGGGCTGGACGTCGGTGTTCGGCGCGCTCGCCTGGCCGGCGCTGCTGATCTATGCCGGGTCGATCCTGTGGACGATCTTCTACGACACGATCTACGCGCACCAGGACAAGGAGGACGACGTCCTGGTCGGGATCAAGTCGACGGCGCTCCTGTTCGGGCCGCGGACCAAGCCGATCCTGTCGGCGTTCGCGACCGCAACCGTCGCCGTGCTCGCGCTGGCCACCTATCTCGCCGGTGTGGGGCCGCTCGCCTTCCTTGGACTGGGCGGGTTCGCCGCGCATCTGGCCTGGCAGATCAAGGTGCTCGACATCGCCGAACCGATGGTCTGCCTGAAGCTGTTCCGCTCCAACTGGCATGCCGGCTGGATCTTCTTCCTCGGCATCGTCGCCGACGGGCTGGTGCGCAACGCCGGGCTTTTCTGAGCGGGATCTTCACGCCGAATGCGCTTCGCGCACCTGCTCCGGCTGGGTGGCCTCACCGGCCGCCGGACCGTCGTGCTCTGGGGAGCATTCCTGCGAGCCCGAAACGGGTTGCCTCGCAAAATCTGGTTTCCAGCAATCATGACCATCTGAGGCCTAGCCGGACATCACCAACAGCGCGCGCCCGCGCGCCGGCCGGAGGCCGCGCTAGCGCAGCCGCGGGCGGTAGCGCGCTGGCGTGAGCGGCAAAGACAACCCTAATTCCGCGCGATGATCTCGCGTTCGCCGCGGCAGACTTCGCCGGTCGGGCGGCCGAAGTCGCGACGGCGGGCGAAGCGCGAGCGCCGGCCGACGACCGGGGAGCCCTTGCGACGGGGCAGGGGCTTTTCCGCGAAGATGGCGCCCATCCGGTCGAGCCGGGCCGACACGCTGCCGTCGGTGTCCAGCACCAGGAGCGGGCGCTCCAGGGCCGCGGCCCACGACCGCCAGGCGATGCCGACTTCCGACGTGCAGGAGCCGGATGCCAGCGGCACCGAGAGGCTCGGATCCGGGTGGCAGAGCGTCACCTGGAACACCGGCCCGGTGGCGGCTTCGTAGGTCGCGCTGACCGCGACGCCGCGATAGGCGGCCATCGGGACCACCGCGGTCTCCGTGCCTTCCGCGCTCACCCGGCGCAGCAGCGCACGGTCGCGATCGATGTGGACGTGCAGGGTTTCGTGGGCGCCCGGAATGCACAGCTTGCTCGGGAGCTGGCACGGCTGCGCATCGTCGTTGGCAGCAAGGGCGCGCGCCTCCGTCTCTGGAACGGCCTGGATCATGTGTGCTCTCCTACTGAAGCGGTCGGCGGTTTCTTGCGTGCCGATCCGCGTCGTCATGAGGCCACTATAGGGGCGCCACTTTTCGGCCCCATTAAACGGGGCGTCGCAATTCCGGAGATCGCGGGAACCTTTCTTAAACCACCTTTGGCCGGCCAGGCCCCACAGCGCTGAAAGCAGCGGCAAAGCGCTGCGGCGGTTGCGCCGGATGGCGCCGCTCCGTACATGACGGATCAAGCGAACAAGTTGCACCGCCTCACGGGCGGGCCCGGTTCCGGTCGCGCCCGTCGGCCGCCCGGTGTCGTTCCATTCCGGACCGCAGGACGTTTCATGACCGACCAGACCGACCTTTCCCAGCTTGCCGACTGCGCCGAGCGCCTCGTGGCCGCCGCGCGCAGCGCCGGCGCGGACGCTGCCGATGCGGTCGTCGTCCACGGCACCGCCCTTTCGGTCGACGTGCGCGAGGGCAAGGTGGAAGAGACCGAACGCTCCGAGAGCGCGGATCTCGGTCTGCGGGTCTTCGTCGGGCGCCGGTCGGCGGTGGTCTCGGCTAACATGACGGAAGATCCGGGGACGCTGGCCGATCGCGCCGTCGCCATGGCGAAGGTCGCGCCGGAAGACCCGTTCGCAGGCCTTGCGGACCGGGACCGGCTCGGCCAGAGCGAGGCGGCCCTGGATCTGGAAGATGCGGTGTTTCCGGATGCCGACGTCCTGACCAGCGCGGCGCACCGGGTCGAGGCGGCGATGCTGGACGTCGCCGGCGTGACCCGCTCCGGCGGTGCGTCGGCCTCCGCCTCGTCGGGCGGGGTGGTCCTGGTGACCTCCGACGGGTTTTCCGGCGGCTACCGGGTCACCCGCCACGGCCGCGGCGCCTCGGCGATCGCCGGCGACGGCACGCGGATGGAGCGCGATTACTGGTCCGAAGGGCGGGTACACCTCGCCGACATGCCCGAGGACGACTGGATCGGAGCCCGTGCCGGCGAGCGGGCCGTGCGGCGGCTGGAGCCGGAAAAGATCACCACCCGCAAGGGCTCGGTCGTGTTCGAGCCGCGCATCGCCTCGAGCCTCGTGGGGCATCTCCTGGGCGCGATCAACGCCGCCGCCGTGGCGCGCAAGACCAGTTTCCTGCAGTCCAAGATGGGAGAGAAGATCTTCGCCGACGGCGTGACCATCACCGACGATCCGTTCCGGCCGCGCGGCCTGGCGTCGCGTCCCTTCGACGGGGAGGGGATCGCGGGCGGCCCGCTGGAGCTGGTCGAGAACGGCGTCCTCAAGAGCTGGCTGCTCGACAGCGCGAGCGCCCGCGAACTCGGTCTGGAAAGCAACGGCCGGGCGCGCCGGGGCGTGGGTGCGCCGTCGCCCGGCCCCACCAATGTGACGCTGGCGGCCGGGCAGATGTCCCGGGAGGAGCTGCTGCGCGAGATCGGCGACGGCCTGTTCGTGACCGAGCTGATCGGCCAGGGCGTCAATCTCGTGACCGGCGACTACTCACGCGGCGCCGCCGGGTTCTGGATCGAGGCCGGCGAAATTGCCTACCCGGTGAGCGAGATCACCATCGCCGGCAATCTCGGCGACATGTTCCTCAATATGATCGTTGCCGATGACCTCGAGGAAAACCGCGTCGTCAACACACCGACGATCGCGATCAAAGGAATGACGATTGCCGGACGATAACGCGACCCTTCCCGGCACGGATCTGGGCACCGATACGGGCCTTCTGGAAGCCGCCGCACGGGAGGCGGGGCGGATCGCGCTCGGCTATTTCGATGGCTCGGTCAAGCAGTGGACCAAGGGCGACAATTCGCCGGTTTCCGAGGCCGATCTCGCCGTCGACCGGTTTCTGCGGACGCGTCTGTCCGGCGAACGGCCGGATTACGGCTGGCTCTCGGAAGAGTCCGCCGACACCTCGGAGCGCCTGGCGCGGGCCTCGGTGTTCGTGGTCGACCCGATCGACGGCACACGGGCCTTTCTCCGCGGCGCCGACGAATGGACCATCTCGCTTGCCGTGGTGACCGAGGGGCGTCCGACCGCCGCTGCCGTCTACTGCCCCCGCCGCGACGAGATGTTCCTGGCAGCCAAGGGGCGCGGCGCCTGGCTGGGCGGGACCCGGCTTTCCACAGCCGACCGGGCGGGGCTCGGCGGCGCCCGGCTGGCCGGCCCGCGCAAGGTCACCGGGCATCAGGCGGCGCGGTCCGCCGGCATCGAGGCGGCCCCGGTGGTCCCCTCGCTCGCCTACCGGATCGCGCTGGTTTCCGCCGGGCGGCTGGACGGGGCGGCATCGACCAGCGGACCGAGCGATTGGGACCTTGCGGGCGCGGACCTTTTGGTGCACGAAGCCGGTGGTCGCCTGTCGCAGCTTTCGGGGGATCCGGTCCTCTATAACCGGGACCATCCGGTTCATCCGCCGATCGCCGCATCGGGCGCGCCGCTCCACGGGGCGCTGCTGTCGCTGCTCAAGACCACGTTGTCGGATCGTTCGACGGCAGACGCCTGATCGGCCGAGGCCCGATCCGGGCCGGTTTTGATGTTCGCTAAGGGGTGATCGGATGACCGAAGGCAACCAGCCGAAACAGCTGCTTCATCTCGTCTTCGGTGGCGAGCTGGTGCATCTCGACAGCATCGAATTCCGCGACCTCACTCAGCTCGACATCGTCGGGATCTATCCGAATTACAAGTCGGCCTACGACGCCTGGCGCGGCAAGGCGCAGGAGTCCGTCGACAACGCCCACATGCGGTATTTCATCGTTCACATGCACCGGCTGCTCGATCCGGAGTCCAGCGACGATCCGCATGTCTGAGCGCCGCCGCCAAGGGCCTGTGACCGAAAGAGCCCGCTGACGAGATGTGGAAACGCCTGATGCGGTCCGAGCGTGCCCGGCGCGCGCTCGGTTTGACCCTGGCCAACTATCTGAGCTTCGTCGATCGCACCAACCGGCTGCGTCTGGAGCCGGAAACCATGGCCGAGGACGCCGCGCCGCATCTGCCGGCGATCGTCGCCATGTGGCACGGCCAGCATTTCATGGCCCCGTTCGCCCGGCCGAAGGCGTGGACCGATTGCCGGGTGATGATCTCCCGCTCCGCCGACGGCGACGTCAACGCGATCGCCGCCAGCCGTCTCGGGCTCGGCCTGATCCGGGCGTCGGGCGGACGCAAGCCGCACCAGATCCGCAAACGGGGCGGGGTGCGGGGCTTCCTGGAGGCGATGACCGCGCTTGAGGAGGGCGCCGTGGTCGCGATGACGGCCGACGTCCCGGTGGGACCTGCCCGGGTTGCCGGCGACGGGATCGTCCAGCTCGCCAGCCGGTCGGGCCGGCCGGTGATCCCGATCGCGTTCGCGACCAGCCGCCGCATCAACCTCAATTCCTGGGACAAGGCCACGGTCAACCTGCCCTTCGGACGGTCCGCGTGTGTCGCCGGCGAGGCGATCTACGTCGCGCGCGAGCTGGACGACGAGGCGTTCGAGGCGGCACGGCACCGGATCGAGCAGGGTCTCAACATCGTCACGGATCGCGCCTACGCGATCGTGGACGGCCATGAGCGCTGAGGGCCTCCTCTACGCCGCCTGGCGCGGCCTCAGCCGACTGCTGCGGCCGGCGCTGGGAGGCCTTCTCATCCTGCGGGTCCGGCGGGGCAAGGAAGATCCCGAGCGGCTTCCGGAGCGGCGGGGACGTGCCTCTCGCGCGCGTCCCGAGGGGCCGCTGGTCTGGGTCCATTGCGCCAGCGTCGGGGAGACGAATGCCGTTCTGCCGCTCATCGAGCAACTGACCGCCCGCGGCATGGCCGTGCTTCTGACCACCACCACCCTGACCGCCTCGCGGGTTGCCGCCGACCGGCTGCCGGAGGGGGCATTCCATCAGTTCGGGCCGCTGGACGTGGTCACCTATCTGGACCGCTTCCTGTCGCACTGGCGGCCGACGCTGGCGATCTTCGTGGAATCGGAACTCTGGCCGGTCGCACTCGACGAACTGGCGCGCCGGGACATTCCGCGGATCGTCGTCAACGGCCGCATGTCGGAACGCTCGGCCCGGGGCTGGGGCCGTTTTCCGCTGGTCCACCGGGCGATCTTCTCCCGCATCACCGAGGTCTTCGCCCAGTCGGCCGCGGATGCGGACCGGTTCCGGGCGCTCGGCGCGCCCAAGGTCGGCAATCTCGGCAACCTGAAATATGACGGGGCCATCCTCTCGGCCGATCCGGCCGCCCTGCAGGCGCTGCGCGCGGCGATCGGAGATCGGCCGGCATGGGTCGCCTCGTCCACCCATCCGGGCGAGGAGCAACTGATCGCGCAGGTCCATCGCCGGCTCGCGGCGGACTTTCCCGGTCTGGTGACCGTGATCGTGCCCCGCCATCCCGAGCGGGGCGCCGATATTGCCGCCGAGCTGAGGTCGGATGACCTGGCGATCAGCCTGCGGTCGGCCGGTGAACCGGTGCCCGCGGGCGCCGGCATCTACGTCGCCGACACGCTCGCAGAGCTCGGCCTGTTCTACCGTCTCGTCTCGGTCGTCTTCGTCGGCGGGTCCCTGGTCGAAAAGGGCGGACAGAACCCGATCGAACCGGCACGGCTGGGATGTGCTGTCATCGCGGGCCCGCACACGGGGAATTTTCCCGCCGTCTACGAGGCGCTTATGTCGGCGGGCGGCGGGATCCAGGTCGACGGGCCGGACGGACTCGCGACCGTGGTCGCGCGACTGCTCGCCGACCCGGAAGAGGTGGAGCGGATCGCGGAGACGGGCGCTCAGGTGGCCCTCTCCCAGACCGGCGCCGTCGACCGGACGATGGATGCGCTGAAAGCCTATCTGCCGGTTTCCGCGCCGACGGACGAGCGACCGCCGATCGGAGCGGCCCGGTGAAACGGACCGCGCCGGCGTTCTGGTGGCGGGAGGCGCCGGCCGGGCGATGGCTCGCGCCCCTCGGATGGCCGGTCGGCTTCGTTGCCGCGCGCCGCCTGGGCGACCGCCCCCGGGCGCGGCTGTCGATCCCGGTCCTGTGCATCGGCAACCCGACGGTCGGGGGAGCCGGAAAGACGCCCACGGCCATCGCGCTCGCGGCCCTGCTCAAGGCGGACGGCCGCGCCCCGGTGTTTCTGCTGCGGGGCTATGGCGGATTGCTCAAGGGACCCGTGCGGGTGGATCCGGCGCGTCATTCGGCGGTGGATGTGGGGGACGAAGCGCTGCTTCTGGCGGCGCACGCCCCGACCGTGGTCGCGGCGGACCGGGTCGCTGGCGGCCGGCTGGCCGAAGAGATCGGCGCCGACGTGGTGGTCATGGACGACGGCTTCCAGAACCCGGCGCTGCACAAGGACTGGTCCGCCCTGGTGGTCGACACCTCGGTCGGCGTTGGCAACGGACGGGTCACGCCGGCCGGGCCGCTGCGGGCGCCGCTCGCGCCGCAACTGAGCCGGGCCCAGGCGCTCGTGCTGATCGGAGACGGCCGGCGCGCCGATCCGGTGGCCGCCGCGGCCGAGGCCGCCGGGCTCGCGATCTTCCGCGCGCGGCTGGCGCCCCAGGATCCGGAGCGGTTTGCGGGAAAAAGAGTGCTGGCGTTCGCCGGCATCGGGCGGCCGGAGAAGGTCGCCGCCACGCTGCGCGAAGCCGGCGCAGAGGTGGTGCGGCTTGCGGCCTATCCGGATCATCATGTCTATCGGGATGCCGATGCGCGCGAGCTGCTCGAGGAGGCCGCGCGGAAGGATCTCGTGCTCGTGACCACGGAAAAGGACATCGCCCGGCTCGCGGGCGCGTCGGGGCCATGCGGCGAGCTGCGCGCCGCGGCTCATGCGGTCCGGGTCACACTCGCGTTCGAGGATCCCGCGGCGCTCCGGCTGGCTTATGCCGGCGCGCTCAGGCTTGGGCTCTGAGCTCCTTGTGGCGCTTCAGCGCCGCATCGGCGTCGACATAGGCTTCCTGCTGATCGACGTTCCAGTAGCGCAGTTCGTCGAGCGGGATCGACCGGCCGGTGACGGCACAGCGCACGAACGTGCCCGGCGCAATGATCTGGAAATCGCCGTCGAGATAGCGGATCTGGGCTTCGCCGTCGGATCGGTGCGGGTCGTGCCGGTTCATGTGGGCCTCGTTCGATGGTCGGGCGGTCCGGCCCGCTCGCAAATGATCAGACAGTGGGATCAGGCCATCCGGTTCCAGCCGGATCGGAACCGCGCCCCGGAGCCGTCTCTTCCCGCTCTGATGTCCCCATCTGAGCGGAAAAGGCTCTAGGTCGCAAACAGGTGGCCGAGATCGGCGAACGCCTTGAATTCCAGCGCGTTGCCGGACGGGTCGCGCAGGAACATCGTGGCCTGTTCGCCCGGCTCGCCGGCGAAGCGCACGCGGGGGCGGATCACCCAGTCGATGTCGTCGCGGGCTTCCATCCGGTCGCGCAGCGCCTTCCAGGCATCCAGCGTCAGCACCACGCCGAAGTGAGGCACCGGGACCTCGTCGCCGTCGACCGGATTGGAGATGGTCTTGGGCTCCAGTCCGCGGTCGAGATGGGCGACGATCTGGTGTCCGTAGAGGTCGAAATCGATCCAGGTGCTGTCTTCGCGGCCGGTGCCGCACCCGAGCACGCCGGTATAGAAGGCGCGTGCGGTCTCCAGGTCGTGGACCGGGAAGGCGATATGGAAGGGCGTGAGTTCGACCATCGTCGGGGGTGTCCTGTGTGAGTCCAAGCGCTGTTCAGGCCTCTGTGCCGCCGACTGTCAAGCCGTCGATGCGGATCGTGGGCTGGCCGACCCCGACCGGAACGCCCTGTCCCTGCTTGCCGCAGGTGCCGATGCCGGGATCGAGCGCCATGTCGGAGCCGACCATGCGGACCCGGGTCAGGGCGTCGGGACCGTTGCCGATCAGCATGGCGCCCTTGACCGGCTCGCCGATCTTGCCGTCGCGCACCCGGTAGGCCTCGGTGGAGGAGAACACGAACTTTCCGGAGGTGATGTCGACCTGTCCGCCGCCGAAGGAGACCATGTACAGACCGTCCATCAGCGAACCGAGGATCTCGCCCGGATCGTGGTCGCCGCCGCGCATGTAGGTGTTGGTCATGCGCGGCATCGGCACGTGGGCGTAGGATTCGCGGCGGCCGTTGCCGGTCGGCACCATGCCCATCAGCCGGGCGTTCTGCCGGTCCTGCATGTAGCCGACCAGGCGGCCGTCCTCGATCAGCGTCGTCTCGTGGGCGGGCGTGCCCTCGTCGTCGACGGTGAGCGAGCCGCGCCGGGCATGAAGGGTGCCGTCGTCGACGATGGTGACGCCCTCCGAGGCGACCTTCTCGCCCATCATGTCGGCGAAGGCGGAACTCTTGCGCCGGTTGAAGTCGCCTTCCAGGCCGTGGCCGACCGCCTCGTGCAGGAGAATGCCGGGCCAGCCGGCGCCCAATACCACGTCGAAGGTGCCGGCCGGAGCGGGCACGGCCTCGAGATTGACCAGGGCCTGGCGCAGGGCTTCGTCGATCGCGTGCTGCCACTTGTCCTCGGCGATGAAGCGGCCGAAGCCTTCCCGTCCGCCGATGCCGTAGCTGCCGCTCTCCTGGCGGTCGCCATCGCCGGCGACCACGGCAACGTTGAGCCGGACCAGTGGGCGGACGTCGCGGACCCGGTGGCCGTCACCGCGCAGGATTTCCACCACCTGCCAGGACCCGGCGAGGGACACCGTCACCTGCCGCACGCGCGGGTCGCGAGCGCGGGCAGCGGCGTCGATGCGCTCCAAAAGCTTCACCTTCTCCTCGAAGCCCGGTGCGGACAGGGGATTGGCGGGCTCGTAGAGCCGGGCATTGGTGCCGGGAGGGGCCGCGGCGTAGCTGGCGCCGGCATAGCCCTTCTTGACCTGCTGCACCGCAGCGGAGGCACGCTTCAGCGCCGCTTCGGAGATCTCGCCCGAATGGGCATAGCCGACGGCCTCTCCGGCAACCGCGCGCAGGCCGAAGCCGTGGGCGGTGTCGAAGTTCGCCGCCTTGAGCCGGCCGTTGTCGAACACGAGCGATTCGGACTGGCGGTACTCCAGAAAGAGCTCGCCGTCGTCGCTGCCGGCAACGGCATCGCCGACGAGCGTGCCGACACGGTCCGGGGACAGCCCGGCGGACGCGATGAGGTCGAGATCGTGCTCGGTCATGAAAACTCCTGAAGCGCCGGTCGTCGGGCCGTCCGGCCCGTGGCCACGCGGGCGCTCTCGTGTCTGTCGGTGCGCCGGGGCCTTACCAGAGAAAGCCGCACGGTCGGGTCGAAAATCTGACCGGACGATGTCATCCGGTTCCGCGCCGGGCCGCATCTGCGAACACGTCGCCGGCCAGCGCGTGGGCGCAGGTGTCCATCTGACCGGCGCCAAGCCGGGAATATGTGGCGTGGGCGGCGGTGTTCCAAGGTTTGGAGACCCACCAGACGAACACGCCGCCATCGGTCCGGGTTTCCGCCGCCACCGCGTCGACCAGAGCGCGGCCGATGCCGCACCTGCGGTGCGGAGGGTCGACCCAGAGCGCGACCAGATAGGACCCGCGCGCCGCATAGGCCGGTTCGTAGGCGCCATGCCAGGCCGCCACTCCGACCGGCAGCGCGCCGATCCAGGCCAGCCTGATCTGCAGAACGGCGGACGGCCCGACGCCGTCCGCGAGGACCTTCGCGGAGGTCAGGTTGCCGGTCGGATCGCCCTGCTGCGCATTCAGCGCGTCCAGGAGGCGCGCCGCTGATTCGGCATCCTCCGGTCCGCAGGGCCGGATCACGAACCCGGCAGGCAATGTCACGGAAGGGCCTGATACCCGTCCTGGAAGCCGCTCAGAGAGATCGGGATGCCGATGCCTTCTTCCGGGGTCTGGAAAATGATGAAGGTGGCCGTGGTGCCGCTTTCCAGCTTGCCGAGAAGTTCGTCGTCGAGAACGACCTCGGCGACGCACCCGTTCGGCAGGCAGCGCACGAAACCGGCGCGGCCGACGTCCTCGTCGTCGATGGTCAGGCCAAGACCGGAGGGAAGCAGCACGCCGAGCGGGGCGAGGACGCGCAGGATCCGCCCTTCGTCGTCGGCGGTGTGCAGGATAATGACGGTCAGCCCGACGTTCTCGCGGTCCTCGGCGGTCACGTTCTGGATGAGCGCGCACTGCTCGGACTGGGCGCCGGGAGGCGTGTCGCAGCGGATCTGCCAGTCGCCGTGGCTGGAGCGGACCTGTCCCTGGGCCTGGGCAAGGCCCGGAACAAGCGCGGCGGCGAGCAGAACGAGCGCGGCCGTGGCGCATCGTGACTTGAAGAGGGTGAGCATGTCGCGTGTCATTCCGTTCTGTGTGTCTTTGCCAGAGGTGCGGCATCTGTAACAGGATCGGCGGGCGGGCGCCCCGTCAAGTCGGCGCAGACGGTGCGTTCGGCCCAGCCTGTGATCTCGATGGCGGGATCCGATGAGACCCGAAGGTGGCGAAATTAGCACAGCCGCCCGCCAACGGGACAGCGCTGCCGTGGCTGGAAGGCGAAACCCGGTTCGATTTGCATTCCGGCATTGATTTAGCGCAATACGAGGCGTGGCGTTTCGTCTCGGGGCATGCGAAACGAGCACTGTGTTAAATTGGAGCCGTTTTAAGACCGTTGCCGGAAATGAGGCCCGCTGGCCGCTTTTCATCGCCGCGCGGCTGAGACATAAGATGGGGCGCGATCGCTGCGGCAATGCGCCTCCCTTGTGGAACTTGGCGCTGGCGTGATCGCCTCCGGGAGAACGGAACAGCGACGGAGCCGCTCGGGCGGCGTTGCCTTGGGACGGGTGGAAACGGAATTCGAATGCGTGGCAAGAGGTCGAGCGCGATGAAGGTGTGGGCGAACTTGGCAGGAACGGCGGCACGGGCCGCGGGCGCGGCTGTGGCCGTCGCCGGCTCGGTGGGTGTCGCGTCCGCTGCACAACCAAAGCCCTGGGAGATGACCTTCCAGCCGGCTGCGACGGACATCATGGCCGGCGTGACCTGGTTCGGGAACTACACCTTCGTCATCATGACGCTGATCGTCATCATGGTGATGGCGCTTCTCGGCTACTGCATGTGGCGCTTCTCCGAGCGCTCCAACCCGACCCCGTCGCGGACGTCCCACAACACCCTGATCGAGGTTGTCTGGACCGTCCTGCCGGTGCTGATCCTGGTGGCGATCGCGGTGCCGTCCTTCCGGCTCCTCTTCTTCCAGACCACCATCCCGGAGGCCGACCTGACCGTGAAGGCCACCGGCTACCAGTGGTACTGGGGCTACACCTATTCTGACGAGGACTACGAGGGCATCGACTTCTCCTCCTACATCCTCCAGGGCGACGATCTCAGCGAGTTCCGCCAGAAGCACAACCTGAGCGCCGAGCAGGCGCCGCGGCTGCTCGCCGTCGATGCCGACATGGTGGTTCCGGTCAACAAGATCGTCCGGCTCCAGGTTACCTCCGGCGACGTGATCCATTCCTTCGCGATGCCCTCGTTCGGGATCAAGATCGACGCGATCCCGGGCCGACTGAACGAGACCTGGTTCCAGGCCGAGAAGACGGGGCTCTATTTTGGCCAGTGCTCCGAGCTCTGCGGGCAGAGCCATGCCTTCATGCCGATCGCGATTCGCGTCGTGGAGGAAGACCAGTTCGAACAGTGGGCCGCGGCCGCCAAGGACGACATCCAGAAGGCGAACGAGATGGTCATCAGCTGGCAGCAGGAAGACCGCGAGCGGCTTCTCGCGGCTGCCGACGAGGCCGACGCGCAGCCGACCGTGAAGGCGGACTAGAAAGATCGACCGGGAGCCCGGGCTGGCGCGATCGCGACGGCCCGGCGGGATCGACAAGGAGATTGGGACAATGACAACCACCGCCGCAGAGGCCCCGCACCACCCGACCGGTTGGCGCCGCTGGGTCTACTCGACGAACCACAAAGACATCGGCACCATGTACCTGATCTTCGCCATTGTGGCGGGTGTGATCGGTGGTGCACTGTCGATCGCCATGCGTGCCGAGCTGCAGGAGCCGGGGCTTCAGATCTTCTCCAACCCCGAGGTCTACAACGTCTTCACGACGTCGCACGGCCTGATCATGATCTTCTTCATGGTGATGCCGGCGCTGATCGGCGGCTTCGGCAACTGGTTCGTGCCGATCATGATCGGGGCGCCGGACATGGCGTTCCCGCGCATGAACAACATCTCGTTCTGGCTGCTGCCGACGGCGTTCGCCATGCTGCTGATCTCGCTGTTCGTCCCCGGCGCTCCCGGTGCGAACGGGTTCGGCGGCGGCTGGACCGCCTATCCGCCGCTGTCCAGCAGCGGCAGCCCCGGACCGGCCATGGACTTCGCGATCTTCGCGCTCCACATCGCCGGCGCGTCGTCCATCCTCGGCGCCATCAACTTCATCACCACCATCCTGAACATGCGCGCCCCCGGCATGACGCTGCACAAGATGCCGCTGTTCGCCTGGTCGGTGCTGGTGACGGCGTTCCTGCTGCTTCTGTCGCTTCCGGTGCTCGCCGGCGCGATCACGATGCTGCTCACGGACCGCAATTTCGCAACCTCGTTCTTCGACCCGGCCGGCGGCGGTGACCCGATCCTGTTCCAGCACCTGTTCTGGTTCTTCGGTCACCCGGAAGTGTACATCCTGATCCTGCCGGCCTTCGGCATCGTCAGCCACGTGGTGTCCACCTTCGCGAAGAAGCCGGTGTTCGGCTATATCGGCATGGCCTATGCCATGGTCGCGATCGGCGTGATCGGCTTCGTGGTGTGGGCCCACCACATGTACACGGTCGGTCTGTCGGCCGACACGCAGGCCTACTTCGTGTTCGCCACCATGGTGATCGCGGTGCCCACCGGCGTGAAGGTGTTCTCGTGGATCGCCACCATGTGGGGCGGCTCGATCTCCTTCCGCACGCCGATGCTGTGGGCGATCGGCTTCATCTTCCTGTTCACCCTCGGCGGCGTCACCGGCGTCCAGCTGGCCAATGCCGGCCTCGACCGGGCGATGCACGACACCTACTTCGTCGTCGCCCACTTCCACTATGTGCTGTCGATGGGCGCCGTGTTCGGCATCTTCGCGGGCTGGTACTACTGGTTCCCGAAGATGAGCGGCTACATGTACAACGAGACGATCGGCAAGCTGCACTTCTGGCTGACGTTCATCGGCGTGAACCTGATCTTCTTCCCGCAGCACTTCCTGGGCGTTTCGGGCATGCCGCGCCGCTACGCGGACTATCCCGATGCGTTCGCGGGCTGGAACTTCGTGTCGTCGATG